>CAZBBE010000001.1:0-64361 GCA_964489755.1 uncultured bacterium
CTTTGTATAATCTATACCATTCTCTTGCACATAATAGGTCAGCGCAAGCCCAATTACCGTACCAATTACCGTCCCTGATAGCCCTATGATCACCGCTTCAGAGATCATAGACCGGTAAACCTGCCCCTTCGATTCACCCATAGCCAATCGCAGGCCCACCTCCCCATAGCGACGCAGGCCGTTCATGAGCCCCATGTTCCAAAGCACAACCATGACAACCATAAGAAAAATTCCACCCATAATTGCCAGCATTGCACCACTTACGTCCACCATGGTGCCCATCTGGTTCCCGTCCCGAAGGGCCAGCATAAAGGGGCTAAAAATATCCATGCTATCACTCTTGGTATTATTAAAATTAGTGCGCAGTGTAACGGCCGCTTCATCATCGTAATATAATGAGTGCGTAAAGCCTAAAATCGCTGAAGCACCATTGTCCATATCTAATGCACGGCGGGCACCAGACAGGTCAACAAGCATCATTTGTTTGTCTGTTTGACCTTTCCTCAAGTTAAATGTCCCTGACACGTTAAAGTTGTACGTTGTAAAGGCATTATCCATGGTTGAGCCGATGAACGTAACGCTTTCTCCTACCGTTATACTTAATTGATCTGCCAGTTTTGAACTGATAAGTACATCATCTGTATTTTTAGGAAGTTTGCCGCTCACAAGATGTCTTTCAAGCTCCCAAATCTCTACCTGCCGAGATCCATCGGAAAAAAAATCAATACCCAGTGCAATAACTGGACCCTGAGATTTTGTCTCACCGTTTTCATCTGGGACATCCAAAAGCCCTGCGAAAGTGATCCGTGGTGTCCAAAAAAAATCCAGGTATTCCTGGTTTAGATCGTGGGTCAACTGGTCCGTATCCAATAAGGCTAGATCATTAGGCATAAGTTGGCTTTCTTCATTATAAGCACGGGTGGTGATTTTTTCATGGCCTGTTAATATGACAGCAGTATCAAGAAAAAGGCCATTCATAGTACCTCTCATAAAACCAATTGCGAAAACAACCATAGCTATGGTAAGAGTAATAACCAAAACCGGAAAAAGACTTCGGGAGCGATCCCGGAGCAACCCTTTGATTAAAAACTTGATCATGCCATGGTCCTTCCCCGCAAGGCATCAGTGGGTTTCATCTTGGCAATACGGCGGGCAGGGACATAGCTCACAATAAGGACAATGATGGATACAAGAACGGTGGTTGATAAAACAAGCCCAATAGTATAAACCGGTATCAGGCGCTTGGCCATAATCAGGCCCATTTCTGTGTAATCAATGGGTAGAGGAATACCATACACACCAAAGTACCAGAGCATGGGACCGAAGAAAATTAATGTCGCCACAGCGGCCAAAACCGCATTAAGGCCTCCCTCCAGGGTAAAAAGTCCTACCACGCGGGTGCGGGTCATTCCGATGGCCATGAGAGTACCAATCTCTTTCCCCCGACGAAAGATAGATAATACCTGGGCATTAAAGATCCCCATAGCAGCCAAGGCCAAGAGAATTATGTACATGACCTGGGCTCCTGGTTTGTCCGCTGCGATGATGGCTTCCATGTCCTGCACCAAGTAGTTAATATCACGAGGGATCCAGTCACCTTTGTCTTTAACTGGCGGAAATCCTTTTTCATAGGTCACATAGGTAGCCTCTCCCTCCATGGCTAACATGGTCTGTGCTTTTTTAAGAGGTATCCAGATATGCCCCATATCCAGCTTGAAATTCTCCGTATCCATAATATGTACCACGGTCCCTTCATCTGCATCATAGGTTCGGTCCGCATCCAGCCAGCGAATGGTAAAGGAATCTCCCACTTTTAATTTGGTGTCGCTGGCCATTCCTTTGCCAATCAGTACCGGCAAAGGAATATCATTATGTCCAACCAGTTTGGTTGTTGGCAAATTAACAATATTCTGTTCAGGGGGAATGCCCTTCATGATGGCTGGCATGATGCGGCCGCCGGGATAGATTGAAGCCTGGCTTACCAAAACCGGGAACGCTTTTTTCTGATCCACTATTGATCGCAGGTCCCGGGGCAAAACAGAGTGAGCATCTTCAAAGGTCATGGGATCTAGGGGGTCATATTCCGGGTGCCAGTAGGCCCCGCCGGCGATCTCTGTGTCCATGGTAACCTGTTTAGCATGTTGCAACATACCGTCGTACATGGCAGACATGAATAGTATCAGAAAAAATGAAAAGGCTGTTACAAGAACATTTAGAAAGGTGCGCAGTTTGGCTCCTAGTAAATTTTTTATGGCAATTTTAAAGAGCATGACTATTATCCGGGCTTGGGCTGGCTGATCAGTTCATCTTTCGTGATTTCGCCATCTTCAAGGTGAACAATCCGCCGGAGGTAGGCCATAATCTTTTCGTCATGGGTGGCAAAGACAAAGGAAGTGGAAAGTTCTTTGTTCAACCCCACCATGATCTGCATGATATGGTGAGAGTTTTCAGCGTCCAGGTTGGCAGTTGGTTCGTCTGCCAATATCAGTGCTGGTTTATGAACAATAGCTCTGGCAATGGCCGTCCGTTGACACTCGCCGCCGCTGAGCATTGCCGGGCGGGAGTCACGCTTATCGCTCAACCCTACCCATTCTATAGCCTTGGCTACTTTTTCCTCCCGTTCCTGGTGATCGACCCTGTTCAGGATCAGTGGAAGCTCTACATTTTCAAAAACCGTGTAGACAGGAAGTAAATTATAACTCTGGAAAATAAAACCCATATGCTCCCGTCTGAGCTTCGCCCGTTCGCCATGGGAGGTGTTATCTAATGCTTTTCCCAGTACGCTTACCTTCCCTTCGCTGGGGGAGTCTAACCCTCCGATAATATTTAGCAGGGTGGTCTTTCCAGAGCCGGAGGGACCAATGAGACCCATGAACTCTCCCTTTAAAAGAGTGAGGTCAATATCCTTAAGGGCAGTAAAAAAACCGCCCCCTACGGGAAAACGTTTTACAAGATTCATGATGGTGATGACGGGGCTGTTTTGCATTTTCTTTACTTAATGGTTGTAAATAAACATAAATTGTAATCCGGTTCCAAATCCTGCTAAAGTGTTTGGTATTTCGATTGGTAGACACTTATCACGTTTTGGGCCAATAGACAATATGAAATTTAAACTATAATGATCATGGGTGCTGGTCCAGCGCAAATATTGATATGTCTGTTTTTCCGTCCAGCCCATCTGAGTAATATACATGACCTGGTGAACCATCCCTACGGGGAGGCTGGCCATGAGAACCGTAAGGGTCTGTGAGGATGTGGAGTCATTTGCTTCGCTATAGACATGCATGGATTCCGTCATAACTAGAATTCCGTTGGCAATCGGGAGTGTGTAGTCTGCCCCGACTGTGACCATTCTGGTCTCTGACTCATTGGACATTATCATAGCGCTTTCATTCCAGAATCCAATAAATCCATCATATCGGTAGTCAAAGGCAACTCGCTGATGCGGGGGTGTGTTCCTATGATAGGTGAGTCCCCACTCCCCCCGATTTGTTGAAAGCTCTGCCCGTCCACCATAGGATAGAGTGTCTTGATCATTGTTGATCGTCCAGGACCACACAGACAAAGTATTGGAGGGGTACCATCGCAGCCTGAATGCTTCCACGCCATCCGTTTGCCCTGTGGGATCCTTCAAGTCAATGGTATCAAACCAGGATAGTGAGCGTAAAACCTGAGATGGTCCAAAAACAATTTTCTGCAGGCCCAGACGGACCTCAAGTTTTTTGCTGGAATAACGTATCCAGTAGCGCTGGAAATCCTCGGTATTGTTTATTAGAGAATTGCCTGAATACGTGCGATCTAATCGATAACTTAGTTCCATGTCTAATAATTGGTTATTGGATAATTCCTGTAATACAGAAAGGGTGGGAATGTATCCTATGGTCGACTCAAGCGGTGATTGACCGTTTGGCACATCATTCCCGGTCAGGCTGCTTGTCCAAAACTGGCCCTTGGTTGAAATGGACTGTGCGGTAATTGTTATTGGTGGGATTAGCAATATTAATACCAATATCATAAATAAGGCACTTATATTATTTGTATAATACAAAGAATTGTTCAGGTGGACTTTTTCTGTTAATTATGGAAGTTATGATGATAGGGGGTCTTTTTGTGTGACTGAAGTTATAAGAAAGTGTGGGGGTGTGTTCGTACGGTTTAGTCTACAGCCCATTGCAGGTCCAGCAAGGGTAGGGTATGAGCGTGAGCAATGTTGTCGTTTGGATAGCCATCAGGGTAGAGTCCATAGATCAGCTTATACCCAAAGGAAACTTGAAACTTTGAGGATTTTTTCCAGGTTAACATCCCTTTATGTTCTAATGCAAAATATCCTTTCATTCCTGGGATTAACAAAAGGTCACCGTCAACCAAATAATTCCATTTTTCTCCTAATTGTCCATTTAAATCTGAACCAAATCTCAACAGCCATCCATTATAATAAACAGCCATCCTGTGATAAACCAGCGGAAGGTCAATGGTTGATTCTATGGCTAAATCTGCTCCGCTAAGCGCCAGCGCAATCCCGGCTTTTGCTGTTAGGGTTTTTCTGTGATCCAACGGTTTACTTACCAACACCATGTTCCATAGTGATAACAGGTGTGGAATTTCAAACTCCGGTGAAATCATTCCGCCAATGCCCTCCTTCGTCACTATTTTTAATAAAGGCGTTGGGTAGTACAGCGAATGGGTCGTTGATATAGTCCAACTGTTGGGCTGACCCCAGCGCTGCTTAATGGTCACACCAGGCATGAGTAGGCTAGTCAGCTTGTAAAAGGAAATTTCTCTGTTTTCATTTTGTCCCCAGCGCACCGGCTGAAAAAGTCCAATTTCCCAGCGCCCTTTTGGTAGCGTGTGTGCCGTTCCCGGCAACCATTCCCCTTGAGCAAACACCTGGCTAAAAATAATAGTTGTGATAAGAATACTTTTCATTGTCCTAAAATGATGGACACGCTCACTGGTGCATGGTCTGATAGCTGCCTGGATTCCACGGCATCCTGGTGGGTTTGACCCGTCTCGGAAACAATTTCCTGATTCGTAAAAATGTAATCCAATTTACGGTCCAGCTCCCTATCCCAAGATGTGCTGTGAGTATTGTGGGTAGATGTCACCGCATCTGCTAACGAAATTGCTGTATTATAGGTATTATACAGCGGTTGCAGTAATACTGGCTCATCTTCAAAATTATTGAAATAACTGCCCTCCAAGTGTGGCCCACCATCCTCGGCTGTGTGAAGTATGTCATCTTCACAGGCATCCTCAACGCAGAAATCTATTTCCGCTCCAGGGGGCACAGAGTTCAAATCTCCAGCAGCAACAAAAACGTATCCCGCTTCATCAATTTCATCAAGAACCTCACTGAATTTATCAATATGCCTTTGTTTTGTATCATCGGTAGCAAAAGCAGTGGCGTGAGTGTTAATCGCATAAAAGTTGTCTTGACCCTGGATCGCAATTTTTGCTTTTAGCGCATTCCGACGCAGGTAAAACATTTGAGTCAAGGCGTCCTGATCTGTTCTTAGGGGTAACTGAATGCGTTCAGCTGTTTCAATCTCCCATTTGCTCATAACCACATTCCCAGCATCAATGCGACCAATGCCATCGCTGGGAATTACCTGTGCTTTCCACATAGAGGCATAGGCGGCATAATTCATTTCTGTATGGTTCAACAGCCATTGCACTTGGTCAATGTATTGTGTGCGCTTAGATTCTATGTCTACCTCTTGTAATAAAATAATATCCGGACCAATGGCGTCAATTTCTGCAGCAACAAGCTCCAACATATTCAATACTTCACCCTCAGTAAAAATAGAGCGGTCACCGCAAGAGTCGCCAAAAAACGGAAGGCGTCCAATACCAAAACGAATATTCCATGTCATGACCCTTACGCTGCCCTCGGGTGCCGGGGCAGTAATAAAATTTTTAGCTTCGTACATAATAGCGTCTTCCACAACATCGAATGTGGTTACCAGTGGTTCGCATGAAAACGTGATCCATGCTATAGTTAAATAAGTTATTCTATTTATTTTTTTCATTTTTATTGAGAAAATAAAAGGGTGAGTAGGCCAGAAAAAAATGGAATATCGCCACAAATTCAGCACTTAAAATATACCATGGCCATGGTCCCATAAAATCCAAAATGGAGGGAACATGTTCTCCCGTAGGTGTTGTGGGTTTCCCGCAAATCCAGAAATAGTTCGCATCCAAAATTAGGTTCGCAATCACAGCTAAAATTAAGAATATATTCAAAGCAACAAACGATTTCCATAAACTGTGTATTGTGGGTCTCATTCTAAACACAACTACAGCATAAATAAGGGCAAGAATGATTCCGTTGTGCCCAACCCAAAATCTAAAATAATGAAAATGGGGGAAACCGGCAGAAATGTCCGGAGTGATGGCTCCCTGAAGAGAGCCGCTCAGACCCCAGAAAAACAATATTTCGAATGTAAGAAAATGCTGTTTTACCATAACCAGCGGAATTAAGAGACTAGAAACACGGCACAGGTGAACAGGGAGGTGGAGTGACACATCAAACGAACCTGCAATGATTTCCAGCATAACCCAGGCCGGGTAGTTTAACATGACAATATATCCGATAATCATGCCAAGATTATTTTGAGATTTTCTGTTCAAATATCTTACAGAAATCCAAGGAATAATTACAATTAATAAAGCTGAGATCGTTAAGCCCCAAAAATGGTCCGATCCAAACACTTCAAATGATGTATCATTATACAAATAATGGTGTATGGTTTCTCTCATATTATTGTATGGTACAAGTGTTTACAGTAGGGGGGATAATAAAAATAGGGCGGTTACTCCACACTCATTATTTGATCCAGTAAGTCATTATCGTCCGGTAGTAGCTCTGATGGTACAATTCTTGGTGTCATTGTTTTTAATTCTGGAGCTTTCTGAAAAACATCCCGGAACATTGGCAGGGCTTCCTCAAGCTTTCCTCTCCCTGCCAAAGTAACAGCGGTCCAGTATTTTAATTCTGGGTTTTCGGGATAGAGGCTTGATGAAAGATTGTATTCCACAAGGGCACTCTCCACGTTTCCGGTTTCCATATAATAATCACCCTTGTTGGCGTGACGATATGCCCTGTGAATTCGTATCAATCGCTTGAGTTGTTTCAGGGGCTCTGGGTGGTCTTCAACCCGTAAGTCCAAGACAGTGTCCTTCCATGGAATGCCTGTTGGGTTTCCAGAAACAATAAGCATTGACGCAGACTGTTTCCCTCTCAGGTCACCACCCTCCGCCTGTGCTGTTTCCAGAGCTGCCATCATTCGCTCCGCTAAATCACCATCCGTCATTTCAAAAGTCATTGCCATAAGAGGCCACACTGTTGGAGATGCCATAATGTTCGCCTGAACTGTAAAATTATTACCGGTTTTATGCCCTGCAAACTCAATACATTTTTTACCGGTGTGTACTGCAACATTTCCCCTGGCATCTACCATGCCTACCTGCCTGACAGCTCTTCCTGGGTCTTTTGAAACAAGAGAATCCAGCGCACCCTGTGCTGTCAGGCCTTTTTCCATAAGTTCTAATCCTTCGGGCCCATATTCTATTTTTACAAAGGACTGGGTCGCCACTGCGCCAACGCCCGCTTTTGCCCAAGGGACAATTGACCCCACAGAAAACCAGTGGCTTTGAACTGCAACACCCAACTCTCCTGTTTTTTCATCGTACGCTACTATGGAATAGGTAGAAACCGGTCGGTGCTGGGAATAAAGAACGGTTGTGAACAAAATTAAAATGGTTTTTAGAATTTTCATTTTTAAATCTCTCCTTGTTTTATTCGATTATAATCTCATCGGAAAAAATCCATGCCTTTCCGCCTGAGCCGGGATGCCAGTCGGGACACACTTTACGGTTTTGTGCTTGAATTCTAATATATCTACACAGTTCGCTAATACCTGAAAAATCAGCAGTTCTTCGCTCTGGTGGGGAATCGGGGGGGGCTTCTGTTAATTGGATAATTTTCTCATTTTTAAATTGTTTGTCTTCAATAGAAAACGAGACCGCTATGTGTATCGGCAGGAATATCCATGAACCGACAGACTCTAAAAACCCCGCAGAAATTTTTGAAATTAACGTTCGCTCCCCAAGATCAAGAATCACGTCCATATCGTCACCCTCCCAGCCCTGCCAGTATCCATCATTATAGTGTGCTGTACCAATCAGCCCATCCACAAGGTTTATTTGTCCCTTTCCTGAATATTTTCGCTTATGTGGAACCAAATATTCAACAGGTTTTCCTACGGCCTTGTGAAAATAAAATGTCTTTTCAGAAATTTTTCCTGACTGTTTTCCATCTATGAAAAGGGCGGCCTTTACCGGGGTTGTTTTTTTAATAGAAATTGTATGTTGAAACCTTGGAGAGGAAATAGAGGGATCTGTTCCGTCCACTGTAAAATGAATGGGGTTTCCTGGTTTTTCAGAAGAAAGGTCAATCTTGAACGTTGATCTGTCTGTTTTGGGGCTGGCCTGAATTGAAACGATGAATGACCCCGGTGCGTAGGTCCAATCCAAAACATCAAACCGTTCTTGAAGTTTAATAAGCCTTCCATAAAAGTCGTCATAATCCCGAAAATTCTTTGGAGACCAAACAACTTCAGCTAGTGCGGTCATCCGAGGAAGAGTGCGATATTGTGCTCTTTCGTTGGTTTTCACATATTCTGTCCACAGGTTTCCCTGTGCACCTAAAATGTGTTCTGATTCCTCCTCGTTCAGTTCTTCTGGGACAGGATTAAAGGAATACACTTTTTTTAATGTTGTGAAGCCACCGATGGCTTCCGGGGAGGTTTCGGGGTCTGCCTGATAATAATCAAAATAACAATGTGATGTAGGGCACATAATGACATCGTGCCCCTGTCTGGCTGATTCTACACCACCCTTTGTCCCTCTCCAGCTCATGACAGTAGCTTCGTCTGCCAGTCCACCCTCTAATATTTCATCCCAGCCCACCAATTTTTTATTCTTTGAAACAAGAAACTTCTCGATCTTTTGAATAAACCAGCTCTGAAGCTCCTGTTCGTCCTTTAGGTCTTCTTTCCTTATTCTATTTTGACATTTTTGACATTTCTTCCAGTTGGTTTTATCTGCCTCATCGCCGCCAATGTGAATGTATGGTCCCGGGAATAACTCAACAACCTCTGATAAAACATTTTCTATAAATGCGAAAACCTCATCATTTCCAGCACAAAATATGTCCACATTGGGCCAGTAGGACCCAGGAACAACATCTAGCGTGTCGCCCTTACATGAAAGTTCAGGATAGGCGGCAAACACTTCGGATGTATGTCCCGGCATTTCTATTTCCGGAATTACCGTAATATAACGATCGTCAGCATATTGGATGACCTCCTTAACCTCATCTTTTGTATAAAACCCGCCATAACTTGCTTTTTCATTAGCCTGAACAGGGGACCATTCCTTCCAGTTTTCGTGTTCTCTGTCCACCCTCCAGGCAGACTTTTCGGTGAGTTCCGGGTAGCGGTCAATTTCAATTCGCCAGCCGTTGTCATCAGTCAAGTGCCAGTGAAAAACATTCATTTTATGAATGGCTATCATATCAAGATAGGTTTTAATAAACTCCACGTCAAAAAAATGGCGGGATACATCTAAGTGCATCCCTCTATATCCGAACCGAGGATAGTCTTCAATCTCAACACATGGAATAGTGGGGCTTTGGGGCTCAATTCCTTTCTCCAGTTCTGGCGGTAATAGTTGGCGCAAAGATTGAAATCCATAAAATAATCCTGCGGCTGATGGGGCCTCAATTAAAATCCTTTTTGAGAAAATTGAAAGATTGTACCCTTCCTTATTTTCACTGACTTTAGAATTTATGTTCAATTCAATTCGCCCTTTTCCTTTTTGAATGTTGGGTGCTATTTCTATATCGATAGCGGGGGAGAGTAGGGTTTTAATTTCGTCTGCTATAAAACGTGTTTCTGGTGTATCCGGGTGGATAAGGATATGACTAAATGTTTGAAGCGTGACACTGTCTTTAGGTATTTTCACTGACACTGGTTTTGGGATTAGTGAGGTGGTTGTTTCAGTGTTTTGGGAGCACTCTTTAATCACAGTAAAACATCCCATAAATACAACACACAAAGGAAGGCTGTAATAAAAAAATTTCAAATAAAATCAGTTTGTATATATGCTCTTAACCCATTTTATGTCACTGTCTGATACCGGTTTTCCAAGGGACGAAGCGACCTCAACCTGGCCTATGTTCCGCTGCCCAAGAAGTACACAACTGTTTTTTGAATCGGAAACGAGTGTGTCAATCACGCCATGCATTACCGGATTTGGGTGGTCTTTAAATTTTTCCCTTAATTGTTCCGCGTTCTTCTGAAAAAGGTTAATGACTGACTCGTCCTTAAAGGCGCCTACGTTTTTCCTGAAGTCCCCTTCAGAAAATTCAGCAGGCTGGGAATATTTTCCGGTCAACAAGCCGTGCATAAGGGGCGAAAAATAACAAACACCTAAGTTGTGTGTTTCAATGTAATCTTTTAATCCGCTTGATGAATATGTGTCCTCATAAATGTTGCGATAGGGCTGAACCACGTCGGGATCTGCTCTTTCAATAAAATTCATAATCTTGTTTAAGTCCCAATCA
This sequence comes from uncultured bacterium, assembly GCA_964489755.1. Lineage (GTDB taxonomy): Bacteria > Fidelibacterota > Marinisomatia > Marinisomatales > AB-629-J13 > AB-629-J13. The sequence goes on from CAZBBE010000001.1 coordinate 10,628, forward strand.
GACAATCCGGTAAATTTAGTTTTACCCTCTTCTTGAAATCGGTTAAGGGTGTTTGCCGCATCATCAAAATATTCCTCATTATTTCCAAAATTACAGTGATGAAAATACATAAGATCCACACAGTCTGTTTTCAGGCTGACTAAGGACCGCTCCATTTTTTGTCTCATGTGTGCGGGGTGATACCAACAAGAGTGGGGGCCTTGGTCCCACCCAACTTTCGTAGCAAGAAAAATTTCATCCCGGGGGACAGTTTCCCACATGGAGCCAATCACGGATTCTGACCGGCCATCTCCGTAAACATCTGCCGTGTCCCAATGGTTTATCCCAAGTTCCCAGGCCCTAACTAGCGCCCTTCGGGAGTCTTTGTTTTCCTGTCCCGCCCAACCAACAGACCTGCCGCTTGACACATTTGCCCCACCATAAGACCAAGTTCCCAGGCTTACAGACGATACAGACACTTTTGTTCTTCCCAGTAAAACCTGTCTCATTATTTTACCCTTTTAAAATCAGTCTATTAATGTTAATACATTCTCGGGTGGGCGCCCTAAAACGGCTCGATCTCCCTTAATCGCGATCGGCCTTTCTATAATTTTTGGATAGTGTGACATGGCTTCAAACAAGACCTGTATATCCTCTAATTTGTCGGTTAACCCTTGCTCTTTAAAGTCCGCTTCTCGGGTTCTAATAAACTCTTTTGGATGTAAACCCAGTTTTTTAGATAAACTTTGTAAATCTGAAACTGAGGGCGGGGTTTTTAAATATTCAATTATTTGAAGTTCAACACCCTGGTCTTTTAGAAGCTGCACGGCTTCTCTGCTTTTACCTCACCTGGGGTTGTGGTAAACGGTGATTTCCAATTATTTCTCCTGTTTAAATTGTTTTCAAAAACAACATGTTAAAATATAAATTAAAAACTATACGGACTATGAAATGAAATTGGATTTTTCCATTTAGAATAATACGTGCATGCTATTAGCTGTACTAATTACTACATTTTATGAAACATGTTGCAAGCAGAGGGGGCTCGGTTGGTTCATTGAGTGGTTCCACCGAAGAAGGTGGGGTCTCAGAAACAGAAGATTTGACAGACTAAACAAACACACATGCTTCAGAAAGTAGTTTTTTCCTAAGTACGGGAACCTTTGCTTCTTTATTCGGATAGCCCACCGGGATCAATAAAAATGCCCGTTCGTTTTTTGGGCGCTTAAGTATTTTTTCAAGAAACCCCATAGGGCTGGGTGTGTGAGTTAATACAACCAATCCTATTTGATGAAGCGCCATTAATAAAAAACCTGCTGCAATACCAACGGATTCATTCACGTAATAGTTTTTTTTCTTGGATTTTGCTTCAAATTCATAAATTTGTTTAAATACCACAATGAGGCAGGGAGCCATTTCAAGAAACGGTTTGTGCCAATCAGTTTCAAAGGGATTTAAGTCTTCCAGCCATTCACGGGTGGCACGGTGGGTATAAAATTCTTTTTCTTCTTTTTCAGCGGCAATGCGAATTTTCTTTTTGGTTTTTTTATCCGTCACTATTGCAAATGTCCATGGTTCCTTATTTGCGCCAGATGGAGCAGAAACAGCAATCCGTACTGCATTCTCAATTGCTTCTAATGGAATCGCTTCATTTGAAAAATCTCTCACTGTCCTTCTGTTTTTCATTTTGTTCAGTAAGAGCTGTGACGTACTTATTAATTCGAATTTATCTTTTTTTATAAAGTGTAATTTTTGGAATGGCATGGTTCTCCCTTATGGTTTAATTTTGCCGATATTTTTTATCAACTTAACTATTATGCGATTATTAGAAATTATGTTTTTGGGTTCTCTGTTGTGGGCAATTTATCTTTTATTTTGGAAAGATAAAAAATTGTTTCTTTACTCATTGGTCGGTTCATTAGTATTCTGCCTTTTTCATTTTATTCTGGAGTCATACCGTTGGCAAATGGTTCCTGCATATCTTCTGTTTATAATCCTTTTTATCCTTTTTAAGAGTCGGGTACGTACATCTCTCTTGTTAAAATCTTTTCTCTTTATTTTGCTGTTACTGTCCATTCTCCTTCCAGTTGTGGCCCCTGTTTTTTCGTTACCATCACCAACCGGTCCCCACTCAATTGGAACACAAATATTTCAGTGGACAGACTCTACCAGGCTGGAATGGTTCACAGAAGAAAATCTCGGCGACTATAGAAAAGTGTTGGTTCAGGTGTGGTATCCATCTCAAAAACCAGAAAAAGAGAAACCCGAGCCCTACATTGACCATATAGATATCCGAGCTAAAACCATTGGTAATGCTGGGGGTTTCCCGGGAGAATTAATTAGCCACATCAATCTTGTAAAAACCCATTCTTTTTTAAATATTGATCCAGACCTTTCTCAATCGCCTTATCCTTTACTCGTTTTGTCCCACGGCATTACTGGAATGCGCCAAATTCACACAACTCTTATCGAGGAGCTTACAAGCCATGGTTATGTGGTGGTGGCCTTAGACCATCCCTATGACTGTAATCTTACTGTTTTCCAAGATGGAACAATTGCAGATTATCGATCTGATATTACCGGACATCCAGACAGTGTCAATATCAGGAGAAACCAATTAGATACTAGGGTTGCTGATGTTGGTTTTGTTTTGGATAAATTAACAGAATTAAGCACAGCTTCCGTGTTTGGAGGGATGATGAATCTGAATAAAGTTGGTGTGTTGGGTCATTCCTATGGTGGGGCAACTGCTGTTCAGGTTTCTTATGAAGATGACCGGTTTAGCTCGTGTCTAGTTTTAGATAGCTGGATGAACCCGTTGCCAAACAATATTATAAAATCAGGAACACACCATCCTTTTCTTTATTTAGGTCGCCCGCATTGGGGGGATTCGGATTATCCTTCCAGCCCTGAACTGGTGAAATTATTTATGAATACGTTTTCAGAACACAATTACCATTTTATTTTAAAGGGGTCGCGCCATCTCGATTTCTGTGATGCTCCGCTTTTTACTCCCCTGTCAAGCTGGTTTGTTGAAACTGGATCAATCCCAGCGAAAAAAGCAATTTCCGTTACAAACAGTATCGTTCTTTCATTTTTTGATCATTTCATGAAAGAAAAATTGAATGAATTCCCCAATAATCTTTTAAGTGAACCTTATATTATTTTTCGTTGATACTCTTTTCTTAAAAAATATTAATGGATACCATTTTTTCTTTTAACCTTGGTTCTTGAGTTTAACAATGCTTGACACTGTGGTGGTAAAAATGATGTTGTGTTTTTTCTTGTTGTTTATAAAATCTAACCCATGTTGGGGTCTTTAGTTGTTTCAGTTTAGTGGGCATTGCTGATTGAAAGTTAAAGTAACATTATGAAGTGGTGGGGGTACCTAATATATACTAATTAATTTTCAAAGTTTTAAAATAGTTGTTCAGTTTTCTATTTGACGCTTTGCACCTATAGATTATTGTCAGTAACCTTTAATGTTTATTTTTATTATTGAACAGTTTTTTCCTCATACCAAAGGCTATCTATTAATTTCTGATTCGTGACACCAAACTTGTCCAAAATTACCGCAATTGTCGGTGCACAGTGGGGTGACGAAGGCAAAGGAAAGGTCACTGATTTTTTTGCCGGGGAATCCGACTACGTTGTAAGGTTTCATGGCGGTAATAATGCCGGCCACACTGTTGTTGTTAACGGAAACACCTACAAGCTGCACCTAATCCCCTCCGGCGTTATTTATGGAAAACCAATCAGTGTTATTGGTAATGGTGTTGTAGTTGATCCCAAGGTGCTGTTGGATGAAATTGATTACATAATAAAAAAGGGGGTAGAACCCAAACTGATGGTAAGTGACCGCGCTCATGTTATCATGCCTTATCATATTGCCCTGGATGAAGCATTATCAAATCACCAGGGAAAGCTCGCCGCAGGAAGCACCAAGCGAGGAATTGCTCCTGTTTATGCAGACAAAATGTTCCGAAATGGAATCCGGTTAATCGATTTACTGGAGCCTGACGTTTTCAGGGAGAAACTTGAAAATGGTTATGGGTTTTCCAAGAGCCTTATTGAAAAATCGCTGGGGCATAAACTGGGAATACCAAAGGAAGAAATATTTTACACTTATTCCGGTTATGGCCAGCAGCTAAAGGAATATGTCGCAGATACAGCTGTGGAATTGTACAACGCACATAGATCAGGTAAATCCATTTTATTCGAAGGCGCCCAAGGTATCAGCCTGGACGTTGACCACGGCGTTTATCCTTACACCACGTCCAGCAATACAGCTGCCGGGCATATTTCCACTGGGACCGGTGTCAGTTTTCGGGATATTAATCGAATTATTGGAGTTGTAAAGGCTTATTTAAGCCGTGTAGGAGAAGGCCCTCTTCCGTCTGAAATGTATGGAGATGCTGCGGTCTCTCTTCGAGAAAAGGGCCATGAATATGGAACCACAACCGGTCGCCCACGTCGTATGGGTTGGTTAGATCTTGTCCAGGTTCGCCAAGCGGTACGCGTTAACGGACTTACTGAAATTGCCCTGACAAAATTGGACGTCCTAAACGGGTTCGAAAAGCTTTCTGTCTGTGTTGCTTATGGTGTGAACAATGAACATATCACTGAAATGCCTGCCAGTCTTACGTTGTACCGTAAAGCCAAACCAATTTATAAAACATTGCCCGGTTGGGGTGATTTGCCTGAAAATATATGGGATAAGGGCTACGACGAGCTTCCCCAAAACTTAAAAGATTATATTGATTTTATAGAAGGTGAGGTCTGTTGTCCCGTGAAAATCGTTTCCGTGGGGCCCCAGCGCCACGAGACCATAATTCGTTAGAAGAGGTCTCGTGTGTTTAGGTGTTCAAAAAAATGTAGATCAAGTTTTAACATCTAAAAACTTTCGCAACTAAATACATAAAAATGGCATTCACGAAAGAAATTGTTGACTTCTCCAGGCTTTCCAACACTGACATTAAGGCCAAGTTGAATGAGCTCAATATTCCGCTAACCGTAGATGAGGCACGCAAAATTCAAAATAATATGCTAGGCCGTGCTCCGTCCTTGTCAGAATTAATCCTTTTTTCAATCCAAGGTTCAGAGCATTCCAGCTATAAAAGCAGCCGATCACATTTAAAGCAGTTTACCACCACTGGTCCCGATGTGGTTCTGGGCGCCGAGGAGGATGCTGGTGTGGTTGCCGTGGCCACAGATATTGATGGAAGTCGTTGGTGCATCGTTATGAGCCATGAGTCTCATAATCATCCCTCCCAAATAGTCCCTTATGAAGGTGCTGCCACCGGCGTAGGTGGGAATGTGAGAGATGTAATGTGCATGGGTGCCGAGGTGATCGCCTGTACTGATTCATTCCGCTTTGGGGAAATCAATAACAATAAAACCAAGTGGATTCATGACGGCGTGGTGGCAGGTATCGCTGGATATGGTAACCCCTTGGGTGTTCCCAATATTGGTGGGGATATTTATTATCACAAAGGCTATAACGAAAACTGCCTGGTAACATTGGTAACGCTGGGTATTGTGAAAGAGGACCAAATTATCCATTCTTATGCTCCAAAAAATGCAGATGGGTATGATCTTATTCTAATCGGAAAACCTACGGACAACAGTGGTTTTGGCGGCGCCAGCTTTGCCTCCCTGGAATTGGAAGAAGAAAAAAAAGAGCAAAACAAAGGAGCAGTCCAGGAGCCCAACGCCTTCCTAGAAAGGCATTTACTCAAATCTACTTATGCCTTGTTTGACATCCTGAAAGAAAAAGGACTGATCGACAATATCGGTTTCAAAGATCTTGGTGCTGGAGGTGTGGCCTGTGCCAGTGTGGAGCTGGCGGAAACAGCAGGTTATGGATCTGAGGTCTGGTTGGACAGGGTCCACATCGGTATGGATAATTTACACCCTTCTGTTTATCTCTGTAGTGAGACTCAGGAAAGATTTATGTGGGTTGCGCCACCGGAAGTAACGCCAATGATTGTAAACCATTATAATAATGTGTTCGATCTGCCCGGCGTAAGCGCTGGTGCCTGCGCTTCTGTTATTGGAAAAATCAGAAACGACGGCCAATACATTGTTCATAACGGAAATGATGAGATTGTAAATGCCCCGGCGGAAGAAGTAACAGAAGGTTTTTTATATAATCGTCCATTTGAACCAGGGAATAAAATATTTACTGAACCAGTCTTGCCGGAGCCGGTAGATTATAATAAAACATTATTGGATATTATTTCCCATGAAAACATGGCCAGCCGTGGGCCGGTGTTTGAACAGTATGATAAACAGGTCCAGGGGCGGACATACACGGAAACAGGGTTGGCGGATGCCGGGGTTATGGCTCCGTTTAATTCTGAAAAATATCCGGAAGAAATTCGAAATATTGGCATTGCTCTTTCTACCGATCATAACCCTATGTATGGACTTATCAGTCCTTATTGGGGTGGAATAAACGCTGTGGTAGAGGCCATGCGCAATGTGGCTGCCGTGGGAGCAACACCCCATGCTATTACTGACTGTTTGTGTTTCGGTAACCCAGAAAAACCTCAGCAGATGTGGGAATTTGTAGAAAGTGTTCGCGGTGTGTCTGACGCTTGCCACGCTATCACACTGAAAGAGTATCCAGATGAGGCCACGCCCATCATCGCCGGGAATGTGAGTTTTTATAATGAATCCAAAACTGGTGCAATCCCGCCAAGCCCTATTATCAGCTGCCTTGGTAGGCTCAAGGATGTAAACAAAACTGTACCAATGCATTTTCAAAAGACCAATTCTGTTTTGCTTATGGTGGGTGAGCGAAAAGATGAATTGGGAGGCAGTATCTATTACAGTCTGCATAGCGAGCTGGGTGCCCATGTACCGAAGCCCGAACTGGACGAGGTGAAGAAACAAATCTTTGCATTAACCGATTGCATTGATGGTGGACTTGTGCTTTCTTGCCATGATATTGCCGATGGTGGAGTTGCTGCGGCTATTGCTGAAATGACATTTGGAAACGGGATTGGCTGTGAGGCTAACGTTTTTGGTGATTATTCAGTGGATAAATTATTATTTTCCGAATCTGGAGGATTTGTTCTGGAAGTTTTACAGAAAAATGTAAATCCCCTTAAAAGCGTGTTTGCAACATATGAATTAAAAACTGATGTGATTGGCAGCACAACAGTACATAGGGTTATAGAAATAAACGGTGTCGTCCATTTATCCACCGGGAGAGTGAAAGAAATGTGGATGCGTGGATTGTGGGAAAAACTATAATGGGAAAGATTGATTATAAATCAGCTGGTGTAGATATTGATGCAGGAAACGAGGTGGTAGATCGCATTAAACATAGGGTGCGGTCCACTTTTTCATCTAATGTGTTGACAGGTCTCGGAAGCTTTGGTTCGCTCTATGATCTTAAACCGGTACTAGAAACCTATAATAATCCGGTCATGGTGCAAAGTGTTGATGGTGTGGGAACCAAAACCATTATCGCAAGAAAATTGGGGAAATTTGATACAATTGGGTTTGATCTGTTGAGTGCCTGTGCCAACGATATTCTGGTTATGGGTGCCCGGCCCCTCACTTTTCTCGATTACATCGCAAACGATAAACTGAAACCAGAAATTGTTGAAGAGATTGTATCAGGCATGGTGATAGCTTGCAAAGAAACCGGAGTATCGCTTGTTGGTGGTGAAACAGCGGAAATGCCTGATACTTATCTTCCAGGAGAACATGATATAGTGGGTGTCATTACAGGTGTTGTGGAAAAGGACAAAATTGTCACCGGTGAATCCATCAAGCCCGGAGATGTGGTTCTGGGTTTGCCATCCAGCGGACTGCACACCAACGGTTACTCTCTTGCCCGTAAAATTTTCTTTGAAATCAACAGCTATGGTGTAAACGATACTATCCCGGGATTGGATAAATCGGTTGGGCTCACATTGCTGGAACCACATATTAATTATACAAATCCTGTGTTTGCTGTTTTGGATGTAGGTATTGATGTAAGGGGAATTGTCCATATTACCGGCGGCGGTTTATTGGAAAACATTCCCAGAGTTTTACCTTGTGGTGTTGGTGTTGAAATCCAAAAAGGGTCTTGGCCTTCGCTTCCAGTGTGTGAAGTGATGCAGTCCATTGGTAACGTGGATGAAGAAGAAATGTACCGCGCATTCAATATGGGCATCGGGATGGTGTTTATTGTTAATTCTTCTGATGTGAGTGCGGTAAAAAGTGCAATGAAATATTTGACTGAAGTTTATGAAATTGGGGTGGTAGTAGGCAGTGATGGGGAAGTAATAATAAAATGAGTGCAAACATTGCAGTAATCCAATTCCCCGGTTCCAATACTGAACGGGAAACTCTTATGGCATGCTACCGTGTGGGGTTAAGTCCCGTAGAATTTTTGTGGAACAAACCAACGGAAAAGCTCTCAGACTTTAACGGTTATGTGATCATTGGGGGATTTTCTTACGAAGACCGATCCCGAGCCGGTGTCATTGCGGCACTAGATCCTATCATGAAACAGATACGCTTGGAAGCAGAAAAAGGGAAACCGGTTTTGGGTATTTGTAACGGTGCACAAATTTTGGTGGAAAGCGGGCTTGTCCCGGGATTGGAAGACCACAGGCTGAGCATGGCTCTCACGGATAATAAGCGGGTGCAGGGTGGACATGTGGTAGGAGTTGGGTATTATAATGCTTGGTCCAACCTACAGATGTCAGCACCATCCAGCCGGTGTGCTTTCACTCGCCATTTAAAAACCGGGGAGCGGATTAACGTCCCCCTGGCTCATGGAGAAGGGCGGTTTGTTATTCCTGATGGGTTACTATCACAAATGATAAATAATGATCAAACAGTTTTTATTTACTGCAATGATGATGGAAATATCATAGATGAATTTCCCACTAATCCCAATGGTTCTGTGTACAATTTGGCAGCAGTTTGTAATTCCTCTGGAAACGTCATGGCTATAATGCCCCACCCTGAACGGACAGAAGGCGGTGACGTTATTTTTTCTTCCATGAAAGAATTTATCGAACAGGGAAATCCTATTACTGATCATACGCTAATGTTTGATCGTCCCCATTATGAAGTGACTAATTACAAACCCAATGGGGATTCCACAGGGTGGGTCATCGACATGATTATTACGGATAATGAAGCGGCATCGGTTCATAATGCCCTGGGGCGCATGGGCTACAGCGTCAACGTCACACGGCAAGTCCATTGGGAAATTGAAACGAACGGAGATCGAGAATTTATTCTGCAAAAAATTAACGAAAGCGGAGAATTATACAATTCCAACAAGGAATTCCTCAGCAACATCACAGCAAAAGAAAACACCGCATCTTTCCTGGTGCGCCAAAAAGAAGATATGATCGGCCGAGCTAAGCTTGAATCCCTAACCGAGCGTTTCGAAATTAATGGAATTTCCAAACTTAAGCGTGGTGTCATATGGAATATAACTGTGAATAGCAGTAATATTGACACTGTCATGAAAGCTATATTGAACACTCACATACTATTTAACCCACTCTCTCATGAATGTTATCGAATTAACTGAACACTATACAGACCGAATCAAGGCGGGGTTGGGCAACACGTTAACTGAAACTGCTTTGCCTTACGGAGAAAAGCTGACCGGGAAGGTTCGAGACCAATATGATTTGGGAGACAAAATAGCGCTCATTACCACGGATCGCCAGAGCGCTTTTGACCGGGTTCTTGCATCAATCCCATTTAAGGGGCAGGTTCTGAATCAGACTAGCGCCTGGTGGTTCGAACAGACTAAAAATATTATTCAGAACCATGTTATTGATGTTACTGACCCTAATGTAACACTTGCAAAAAAATGTGACGTTTTTCCCATTGAGTTTGTGGTCCGGGGCTACATCACAGGCAGTACCAGTACAGCTTTGTGGACTGTCTATAATAATGGAGATAGAGAATATTGCGGGAACATCCTTCCAGAAGGGTTAGTGAAAAATCAAAAGCTGGATACCACCATGCTCACCCCTACCACTAAGAATGAAACACATGACCACCCCATCGCACCGGATGAAATTACAAATAAGGGTTGGATGACCCGGGAAGACTGGAACTTTTGCAGCAAAAAAGCTCTGGAACTTTTTTCTTTCGGGCAAAAAAAGGCAGCCGAGCACGGGTTGGTTCTTGTGGACACAAAATATGAAATGGGTAGGGACCCGGATGGTAATATCATTCTCATTGATGAAATCCATACTCCGGATTCCAGCCGTTACTGGATCGCTAAAACATACAAAGAGCGCATGGCCGCAGGACATGAACCTCAAAATATTGACAAGGAATTCTTACGGCTGTGGTTTGTGGACAACTGTGATCCGTACAATGACACAACGCTGCCGGAAGCACCGGTAGAGTTGGTGATCAAACTTTCCAGCCGTTATATTTATTTATATGAAACCATTACCGGCAATCAGTTTTTATTTCACGATTCAGAAAAATCTGTTCAGGAAAGAATTAACAAAAACATGAAGGGTTATTTATGAAAACTGTAATTATTATGGGCTCAAAATCAGACCACCCTCACGCAAAAAAAATTACTAACAAGTTAGATGAATACGGCGTTGCCTGGGAACAGCACACCGCATCCGCTCACAAGCAACCCTTGAAAGTTCTGGACATCCTAAATGACAACAAAGATAGTAAAAACATTGTCTATATCACCATCGCTGGCCGATCCAATGCCCTGTCTGGATTTGTTGCGGCCAACTGTGAATTCCCAACGATTGGGTGCCCACCTTTTGCAGACAAAACAGACCTGTTGGTAAATATTCATTCTACGCTGCAAATGCCCAGTAATACACCGGTACTCACAGTCATTGATCCTGAAAACTGCGCATTAGCTGTTAAGAGAATGCTCGGTGCGTAGTCCATTAAATAACATTACCCCATTGGATGGCCGTTACTCAAGTAGCGTAAGGGGATTAACTGCCTTTTTTTCTGAATCAGCGCTCATGCGCTATCGCCTGAAAGTAGAAATTGAATATCTTATCGCGCTGGGTAACGAAAAACGAGTTCAAGAGTTAGCGCCTTTTTCGAACAAAGAGCAGGTGCGCCTTAAAAAAATCTACAAGAACTTTAATTCGGCCGACGCTGAAAACGTGAAAGAGATTGAGTTAACAACAAATCATGATGTGAAAGCCATTGAGTATTATATCCAAAGCAAAGTGAAAAAAGCATTACATCCGTGGATTCATTTTGCGCTCACCTCAGAAGATGTGAACAATCTTTCATATTCACTCATGTGGCGGGATGGACTAAGACAGGTTTACATGAGGTCCCTTCAAAATGTAAATAAAGAATTAAAGAAACTGGCCCGGAAGTATAAAAATTCGTCCATGCTTGCTTTGACGCATGGCCAGCCCGCAACTCCAACCACGCTTGGAAAAGAATTAGCTGTTTTCTGCCATCGGCTTGACCGCCAAATTGACCAGATGGGGTCACATATATTATTGGGGAAATTTGGCGGTGCGACAGGTACTTGGTCTGCTCATATGGTTGCTTATCCAAAAGTAAATTGGATGCGTTTTGTAGAAAAATTTATTAAAGCACTTGGTCTTAAACCTAACCTTATCACATCACAAATTGAACCTCACGATTCCGCTGTTGAAAGCTATCATCAGGTTATTCGTGTGAATTCTATATTGATGGACCTTTGCCAAGATATGTGGTTTTACATCAGTCGTGATGTTCTTGGGCAAAAGAAAAAGGAGGGAGAGGTGGGCTCATCCACTATGCCCCATAAAATCAACCCAATTCAGTTTGAAAATGCGGAGGGGAATCTGGGTGTGGCAAATTCATTGTTAAACCATCTTTCTGCCAAGCTTCCAATTTCTAGACTGCAGCGAGACTTGACTGACAGCACCACGGTTCGCAACCAGGGGGTTGCCTTGGGGCACAGCACTTTAGCGCTGAAAAATATTTTGAATGGTCTTAGTCGCATCTCCATTAATAAATCTCAATTATCAGCCGAACTGAATCAACACTGGGAAGTATTGGCGGAGGCAGTTCAGACCGTTCTCCGAAAAACTGGAAAGCAGGATGCATATGAGGGAGTGAAGACGCTAACTCAAGGTCAGAAGGTTGATTCTGATTCAATAAAACAATTTGTGTCCCAATTAACAATTAACGATAACGATAAACAGACGTTGCTTAAGCTGACACCGGCCGACTACACCGGGCTTGCCCCAAGACTCGTGGAGATGATCTAATGTGTGGTGTTGTTGGTATCTTATCTACAAAAAAGCAGATAGCGGGAGAACTTTATGAGAGTCTCATTCACCTTCAACATCGTGGGCAAGATGCAGCCGGAATTATGACTTACAATGAACGGTTCCACGTAAAGAAGGGTACTGGACTTGTCCGTGACGTTTTTGATGAACAAAACATGGCACGTCTTCAGGGAAAAATTGGAATTGGGCACACTCGATATCCTACCGTAGGAGGTTTCAGTATTGAAGAAGCCCAACCGGTTCTGACAAGTGTGCCTTACGGAATCGCAATGGCACACAATGGTAACTTAGTGAATTATTCCGAATTGGCTCGGGAGGTGTCTCAAGAAAATCATCGCCATATAAATTCATCTGTGGATATTGAGGTCATCCTTCATGTTTTTGGTCATGCCCTAGATCATCCTGTAGGTAATACTGCTGAGCTTTCTTTCTTTGATCAAATTTGCCAAGGCGTAGAAGCTGTGTTTAATCGCGTGAGTGGAGCTTATTCTGTTGTTGGTATTATTATGAATAAGGGGATGGTTGTTTTTAGAGACCCGCACGGTATTCGTCCTCTAACAAAGGGAATAAGGAAAAACGAAGATGGTTCAATTGATTATATTTTCGCTTCCGAGACTACTATGTTTTACACTTTAGGGTTTGAACCGTCTGGAAACGTATTGCCGGGAGAGGTTATTTATATCGATGAAAGCGGTGCCTATAACAGAAAAATTATCCTAAAAGAAAAGTTCACTCCCTGTATCTTTGAGTATGTTTATTTCTCCCGTCCTGATTCTATACAAAATGAAGTGAGCGTATACCGGTCTCGTTTACGTATGGGGCAAAATCTTGCCCGCCGGTGGCAGAAACAATACCCAAAAATTGTCCCAGATATTGTCATCCCTGCCCCCTCTACTGCCAACACCGCTGCTTTAAGTTTTGCTAATGAGCTTGGTGTTCGCTATTCCGAGGGTTTATATAAAAACCCGTTCATAGGAAGAACTTTTATCATGCCTGGACAGGAAAATCGGAAGCGGTCTGTGCGCTACAAGCTTGTACCACAGGAATTCGAGATACGTAACAAAAATGTTTTAATTGTTGACGATAGTATTGTTCGAGGAAACACAAGTAGAGAGATTGTAAGGATGATAAGGGAGTTTGGGGCAAGAAAAGTGTATTTCGTATCTGCCTGTCCTCCAGTGAAATATCCGTGCTATTACGGTGTTGATATGCCAACAAGGGAAGAGCTGGCTGCTGCCCAAAGTACAACCGAAGAAATTCAGAATCAGATGGGGGTGGATATCCTTATGTATCAGAAAATTGAAGATTTAGTGGAGGCGGTGACACGGAAGGGGGAACACAATATAAATCGTCCCTGCATGGCGTGTTTGGATGGCTGGTATGTAACCGGAGATGTTAATGAGAAAAAAATAGACAGTCTGGAGAAACAACGAAAAAGGGAAAGATCTCATTTAATATGAATATTTTATTAATCGGGTCTGGGGCAAGAGAACATGCTATTGCAAGAGCATTGGAACGATCACCTAAAAAAAAAAGAATAAACTGCCTTGCGTCCAGTGTGAACCCCGGGCTGATTAAGCTCTGCTCTGAAATTAAAATTGGAAATATAAACGACCCAAAATCTGTCTCTCGCTACGCTAAAGAACATAGTATAAGATTGGCTATTATTGGTCCTGAAAATCCACTGGCCAATGGTGTCGCTGATGCCCTTTGGGATGAAGGGGTAAAGGTGGTCGGTCCTAAAAAAGAACTGGCCCAAATCGAAACATCTAAGTCCTTTACTCGTGATCTGCTTGTTGAATACAAAATCCCTGGTTGTCCAAATTATCGAACATTTTCATCCATGAATGGTGTTGTCAGCTTCTTAAATGAATTGGGTGAAAATTATGTAGTAAAATATGATGGTCTAGCCGGTGGAAAGGGTGTGAGAGTGGCTGGTGATCATCTTCATTCACAAGACGATGCGCTGTCCTATTGCCAGAAGCTTATAAGTCGGGGTGATGAATTTGTCATTGAAGAAAAGCTTTTCGGACAGGAGTTCTCCCTTATGAGTTTTTGTGATGGGAGCACTCTAAAACATATGCCAGCAGTACAAGACCATAAACGAGCCTACGAAGGTGACACTGGTCCAAACACAGGCGGTATGGGAACCTATTCTGATACCAATCATTCTCTTCCTTTTTTAAATGATAACGACATTGCCAAGGCCCGCGATATTAACACCTCAACAGTGAGAGCATTAAAAGATAAGTTTGGTGCAGGGTATAAGGGTGTTCTTTACGGCGGGTTTATAGCCACAGCCAAAGGGATAAAGCTCATTGAATATAATGCTCGGTTCGGCGACCCGGAAGCAATGAACGTTTTGCCGTTGCTTGAATCAGACTTTGTTGAAATATGCAATGGTGTTGCCAGTGGGACGCTAGAAAATGTTGATGTAAAATTCCAACACAAAGCGACGGTCTGTAAATATGCCGTGCCAGAAGGGTATCCCGACCGTCCAACGAAAGGTAGCCCCATTGATGTGTCCAGCATTGAAAATCCAGATAGTCTTTTTTATGCATCTGTAGACATTCAAAACGGTCAACTGGTGGAAGCTGGAAGCCGCACTGTAGCTGTAGTGGGCATAGCGGACTCTATTTCTGAAGCAGAAGTCATCGCTGAAAAAGAAATATCATCCGTGACCGGTCCACTCTTTCACCGTACCGATATTGGCACAGATAAGGTCGTTCAGAAGCGCGTTGACCATATGAATTCTTTGAGATGATAAAATTGGGTGTCTTGGGGTCCACAAAAGGCACAGATCTTCAGGCAATTTTAGATGCCATAAAAGGAGGTGATTTAGATGCTGCGGTTTCCGTGGTGATTTCTAACCAAGAATCTGCTTACATTTTACACAGAGCCAGAAACCACAACATACCAACAGTGTTTATTTCACACACAGGCAAAGATAGGAAAGAGTTCGATGGTAAAATGACATCTGTTTTAAAAGAACACGGGGTGGATCTTGTTTTACTTATAGGCTTTATGCGGATACTTTCACCTGAATTCTGTCGAAAATGGCATGGTCAAGTCTTAAATGTGCACCCATCCCTTCTACCCAAGTACGCCGGTGGCGTGGATACAAATATTCACAAAGAGGTGTTAATGAATGGTGATGCTAAAACGGGTTGTACGATTCATTTTGTTACGGAAGAGGTGGATGGGGGACCTATTTTAATTCAGAAAACATGTTCAGTGGATTCGAACGACACAGTTGATTCACTTAAAACAAAGGTTCAAGACATAGAGGGTGTTGCCTTTGTTGAGGCGATAAAATTAATTCAAAATAATTCACGTGTTACATAATTATACTTTAAATCGATCACCGATTCAAGTAAAACGGGCGCTTATTTCTGTGTTTGATAAAACCGGCGTTGTAGAGTTAGGCCAAGCACTGAACAATTGGGGTATAGAAATCCTATCCACCGGAGGCACAGCGGAGACGCTTCGAGGTGCCAGTGTTCCCGTCATCGATGTAGGTAATTACACACGGTTCCCGGAGATTATGGACGGCCGGGTAAAGACCCTTCACCCGCTGGTGGGGGGGGGTATTCTCGGTTTGCGAGACAGGCACAGTGACGACGCAGAATCCAACAATATACAATGGATCGATCTTGTTGTCTGTAACCTATATCCTTTTTCTGAAATAATTTCAAAGGTTGAGTGTGATCTTTCGTTGGCACTAGAAAATGTGGACATCGGTGGTCCAACCATAATCCGATCAGCCGCTAAAAATGTGGGGTGGGTTTGTGTGGCGGTCGACCCGGAAGACTATTCCACCATTACCAATGGGTTGCGGTCCGGTAAAATTTCTTTTGAAACACGAAAAAAACTTTCAACTAAAGCATTTGGTCACACAGCAAAATATGATACCATAATCCATAATTATTTAAAAGATGAAAAACTGTCTGATGATTTTTCCATTACATTTAAAAAGCATTCTGAAATGCGGTACGGTGAAAACCCCCACCAGTCAGCCGCATCATACAGGATTCCTGGAAATGATGAACCAAATATTCTAAATGCCACGGTCCATCAGGGTAAGCAGCTTTCCTATAATAATATTATGGACGCCGACGGAGCCTTGGCCTGTGTTAGGGAATTTGGCGGGCCGGCCTGTGTGGTAGTAAAGCACTCCAATCCCTGCGGCGTAGCAGTGGGTGACAATCTGTTGGATGTGTACACCCGCGCCTTCAGCGCAGACCCCATTTCTGCGTTTGGCGGTATTATCGCATTTAACCGTACCTGCACTAAAGAGGTAGCAAAAGCTATTACGTCCGTTTTTGTAGAAATTGTCTTGGCTCCAGGCTTTGAACCAGATGCGCTGGAAGTGTTTAAAAGGAAAAAGAATCTTCGCGTGTTGGATGTCGGTGAATTCGGAACACGAAAATCAAAACTGGAAGTGCGGAATGTAGATGGGGGTCTTCTCGTTCAGGATGTAGATACAAAAATATTAACGGAAGACGATTTTACCGTGGTCACGGAAAAACAACCCACACCAAAAGATGTCCAGGCTGTCCTGTTTGCCTGGAAAGTGCTTCGCCATGCAAAATCCAATGGGATTCTCATTGCAAAAAACAACACAACCGTAGGGTTGGGGGCGGGACAGGTCAGCCGTATAGACGCAGTACATATGGCACTTAAGAAGGGCGGTGAAAATGTGCGGGGTTCAGTTCTGGCTTCTGACGCCTTTTTTCCGTTTCGCGACAGCGTTGACATCCTTGGCGACGCTGGCATTACCACCGTGGTACAGCCCGGTGGTTCTATCCGCGACCAGGAGGTGATTAATGCCTGTAACGAACATGGTCTCTCAATGGTTTTTACAGGAACGCGGTGTTTTAGGCATTAATTTTATTTACAGTTTTTGACTGAATTGGGGGATTTCGTCTGTTATAATCCCTTTCACCCCTTTTTTATATAACCAGCTCCATGATAATGCGTTGTTAATGGTCCAGGCATTTATCGGGATACGTTTTTTTTCAGCATACGAAAGAACCTCATCATTAATAGTGTCGCCTCTGGGGTGAAAAAAGTCCGGGTGAATTATGTTGGTTAATCTCAAATATGATTGATCTTTAATAATAAACCCAGTTAATATTTTTGAGTCTATCCATTTTATAAGGAGAATTAAAAATGGATTAAAGCTGGAAACAATCACTGTTTTTTTTCGCTTAAATTTCTTTATTAGTTTAACAATGTTTATTGCAGAAGATATGTCCCACAGGCTTTTTGTTTTAACATCGATTATTAACAAAACCCCTTTTCCAAAATCTTCTAATACATTGCTTATTAGCGGCATACATTCATTTTTGTTTTTGTTGTTTTTTGTTCTGTGTGTGATGTCTTTCAGTTCATCATATTTCTTTTCATCAACAAAGCCGATTCCTTCGGTTTCCCTTTCTAAATCAATATTGTGGGAACAAATAATCTTTTTATCTAAAGATGAAAACACATCCAGCTCAATCGCTGTAAAACCCAATTTAATTGCTTTTTTTATAGATGCTGTTGTGTTTTCTGGTTCGGTTTTATGTAAGCCTCTGTGGGCAATAAAAAGGGGGTGGGGGTGTTTATATATACGGCTTCCGGAAACAGGGCTCCAAAAAAACAAATGCTTTATCAAAAGTCCTATAAAAACCATTAATATAATTGAAGCTATCATGGCCCGGGCAGGAAAATCAATTTTTTAAATGTTTTGTCTTTTCTAATCTTGTCCTCATTAAAATGTGTTATTTTATATTCTCCTTTGTTATATAGGTTTGCCTGGTCTCTATAGTGGGGACTGTGGGGGTGTCCAGATTGCCCTGTTGGAAGAATAAAGTGTGCTTTATCAAGGTTGTCAAAATCAACAATTCTTCTCATGGATGCCCCTGCGGTTTGTTGAAAGGGGTGCGTGTAGCTAAAGCCGCCGGCTCTTACTGTTTTGTCCGAACCTCCTGACATAAAGGGCCCTACGTTAAGTTTAAAAAACCTATCGAGCAGTAACACTTTTTCCAAAAGATGTGGGTGTGTGAGTGTGTGCGCCTTCCCCCAGGCCCAGCTTTTTTTAATTAATCCATGCTCCTTAATAACTTTTTTTACTCCTTCAATAATTGATTTTTTTATGATGTCTTTCATTGTTTCCTGAATTTCCGGTGTTTCAATATTATCAAACCATGACGAGTTTCCGTTTTTTAATAAAATTCTTAAATTTCTAGTATAAAGATATTTTATTCCTAAAAATGCCTCTACATAGTTTTCTCCTAAAACAGAAAGCTCGTCAGCGTATATGTTGAGAATAAGCTCCCGCATGATCGTATGAAAAAGAAGAGCCTCACTTGAGGTTTTGCTTTCGTTTCCGTCCCAATTTCTAATATAATTTACTACGTCTCTTGTTTCTTTATCTTCAAACTCAAAATTAAATTGTAAAACATATGGGATCACCTCTTTTGCAAACGTTGATACTAAGTCCAGCTGCACCATCTTCATGTCCTGAGCGGTGGCGTTGCTTAGTGGTTCTATTAGTTCAATGATTCTTTCTATTCGACTTGGGTCTGCCCATAAACCAGAAATATAGTATGGAAATTCGTTCCCTATGGTCTTGTTGTTTGCTGTTGCAATGTAGCCGCTTTCGGGGTTAAAAATATATGGCATTTCTTCAAACGGAACATAACCGGACCAGTCAAAATTAGGGTCGTGCCCCGGCCTGGGTATTAAGCTGCGCCCTTCTTTTCGAATGGGGACATACACTGCGGGTCTCCATCCAATGTTTCCCATTGTGTCTGCGTAGATAATATTTTGTCCAGGAACACCAAAGTTTTTTACTGCTTCTGTAAAGTCTTCCCAGTTTTTCATTGTGTTAAGTTTCATGAAAGCATTCATTTCGTTCGTTATTTTATGTCCGGTCCATGCTAGAGAAACTGCGGTGGTTCCGTTTTTCATGAGAGGGTGAATGTCGCTAATTAGGGGACCATGGTGTGTTTCCCTAATCACTATGGTCGTGTCACCGGCGTTTTTACGCGGAACGGTCTCTTTTCTGATAATTATGTCCCGCCATTCGTCTCCGTAGCGATATTTGTTTGGATTGTTTGGATGAATTTTTTCAATAAAAAAATCGACATCGTCTACCATGCTGTTTGTAAATCCCCATGCGCACGACTCATTGTTTCCTATAACCGGAACAGGAATCCCAGCAATACACACTCCACTTGAGTTATATTTTCCTCCCTTCAGGTGCATTTCATACCATCTTGCCGGTTGGGTAAAGTCTAAATGCGGATCGTTGGCTAATATGGGTTTCCCGGTGGTCGTCTTTGTTCCAGATAACACCCAACTGTTTGACCCAGTGTGGGGAGAGCGAAAACCAAACACGTCTCTGATTTTAAATTCATGTGATAAAATTCTGTCAAACACGGGCTTCATGCCATGTGCAATTGTCGGTTCGTTTGGAATATAGCCTGGGTATATTTCTTTCAGTTTTTCAATTCCAAAATACTCAGCGATCGCACCATACACAATTTCAGGCTTCCACGATGACTGCATTTCGTGTGCCATCATTCTAGCATATCCCGTTACATCAGAGGGGTTCCAATAGGGTGGTTTTATTCTTAATATTTTAAATTCAATGGGTAGGTCGTCCATGGCTTCATCAATATGTGCGTTGATTCCCTGACAAAATGCCTCCAATATCTTTCGCTCTTCCGGATACATGTTTTCTGCCAATTGTTTGGCAATTCTGGGGATTTTCCAAGTTCTTAAATAGATGTCTGATGATACGTATTTATCGCCCAACGCAGAGGCCAGCTCTCCCCGAACAGCGTATGCCACCATGCTCATCTGGAAAAGCCTCTCCCTAGCAGCAATATAGCCTGCTGAAAAAAACAGGTCTGTATCGTTTTTTGCAAAAATGTGGGGAACACCAAAAGTGCCCGTGTACACATTCACTGTGTCGCTTAGTCCGCCCAGGGTGATGTTGCCCTTATAAACAGGAAGCGGGGGGTAGATGTATATCCATAGCCCAATTATTAAAACAAGAACTGTTGTTAAAATACAAATGGTTCGCTTAATTAATTTTTTCATCTTTTATGTTTTTTTTGTATTTATTCCATTGTAATATTTTAAAATGTGTTGTGCTGCGTTAACGATTAAAGTTCTATGCCCGAACTCCCTGAAGTAGAATCTGTTGTTCGATATTTACGTCCCTATGTCACTGGGAAGTCCATATCAAAATTATTGCATCACAATGAATTCTCAAATGTTTTTTCTTCCCACTCCCCTGAGGACATTTCACAAATAGTCAGTGGTCAAATAATTCAAAAAATGTGGCGAAGGGGTAAATATATCGTTTTTACGCTTGGGGGCGGGTATGTGTTTGTTCATCTTAGAATGACGGGACACTTGACAGCGTCTGTTAAAGTTAAAGACCGTAAATATATCACCGCAGAGATGGTGTTTTCTGACCGGTCTTCTCTTTATTTTAAGGATTTCCGTAAGTTCGGACGGTTCGGATATAGTGATAATATTAAGCATGTTAATCAGCTTGTTGGTGTAGAGCCGTTGAGCAGTGTGTTTTCTTTTCCATATCTGCAAAAAGAATTAAATAAACGTAAGAGACAGATAAAACCTCTGTTGTTGAATCAGGGCTTTATTTGTGGCTTAGGCAATATATATGTAGATGAGTGTCTCTGGATGGCACATATTCATCCCAAAACCATTTCAAATAGTCTTCCTAAAAAAAACATCGAGGTGCTTTATAGGTCCATAATTTCTATTCTGAATGAAGCAATCAGCCTCAAGGGAACAACCATAATTAATTTTAACTATGCTGCTAACAGGGGGGGTGCGTTTGGTCAGCATTTAAATGTGTACGGAAGGGCGGGTCAACCCTGTTATAGGTGTAAGAAAACAATTAAAAAGATTTTTGTTGGACAAAGAGGAACCTGTTTTTGTGTTAATTGTCAGGGTGGGTAATAAATACAGAAAAATAATATACTACTGTTTGATGATTGCCGTCTGTGATGAAAATCACCAAAATTTACCAAAAATCAATGTTTTATGCTATATTGAAGCTGGAAAATTCCTTCATCTGGTAATATGGGGGTCTGTTTCTCAAACTTTAACTTTATCTCTTTGCCTAAAGATTCAAACAGCTTTACACCCTGTCCAAATATCAATGGGTGGGGAGTTATATATAGATGCGTTAGGTGGTCAGCAAATTTAGAAAACGTTTTTCCGCCACCAATAACAAAACATTTTTCGTCCGTCACTCTCTCTATTATTTCTTTTGGACTGTCTTCTCTGTGTACTACTATTGAGCGTCTCTTGTCCAGCTCAACAACCAAAGATTTACTTGTGTTTGAGCCCATAATTACGGTGTGGTTCAATGTCTGTTTTTTAAAAAGTGGCAGGTCTCTCGACCAATTTACTGTTTCGAGTCCGTGCCTCGCAATATAACCGTCTATGGTTACAGCAGCAATACCAATGATTTTCAATTGTGTGACTTTTGTTTAGTATTTGTCCAGTGTAAGGGTGATCTTGTGATGTAAAAAATCCCTATGTTGTCTTGTTCCTTCGTCTTTTCCCGACCGTTTTGACACCATCTTGTTTATCGTTTTTAAGTTTGAAAACGCCACCGCCTGAGAAATATAATCATAATTACTTGTTTTTCCTTTGCCTGTCCCAACAATGTCAACCAGTCTGCTAACATATTCTGTTTGAAGGTTTCTACGAAAAGTGTTTACTGTTCCCTTGGTGTCTGCTATAAAAATAGCATTAGTTAAATCATTTAATACCTCCTCAATGAAATATTTATTTCCATAAATCTGTGTATCAATTATTCTTTGTAGCACGCGGGGGTGTAATAGGTGGTTTAGGGCGGCTTTATGTATAAATAATATATGATTGTGTGGTTTGGGATCTTCTGTCCTACCGGAAAAACCAAACCCCCTTCTTTGATATTGTAAATAATTTAACAAAGAATCCGATATGCTTATTGCGTCAGGAGAAAACACATGGTTTTTAATGGTGTCCATGGCTCTTTTTTGTTTTGCATAGGGAACAGGGGTAAGGGGAGTGTTTGCTTCTGGTTGCCCTGCCATAGATCGGTCAACATACACCCCTCCAATAAATCTTGATATGGTTGCTACAGCGTTTCTTTTCTCTCCCATTAAAATATTAAATGCGTCTCTCAGGGCATGATAAGACATGCCCTTCTTTGTATATTTTTTCTGTAAGCTCTTCATTAAATGGTCCATTAATTCAATTCTCTGGATGGCGTGTTCTATGGGCTCGTTTGTCATATCGCCTATCATGGCCCGTGGATCAATTCCTTTTCCGGGATACCGCATGTCGTCCGCATCATTACCAAACATATGTTCTGGGTCTGTTGACATAGATAAAATATTTTCTATCCTTTTTTGTTCTTCTTTTGGGTTTAAAACCGAAGAAGAATAGCCAAACTGAATCGCCCAATCATCATATGTCCCGGGAACGGTTGAATAATACTGCCCCTGGTCATCGGGGTTTCTGGAAAGGTTTACAGGCACATAGTCCATTACCGAGCCCGTAAGCCCCATAGCTTTTGTAAGCGCTGCGTTGTGCGATTCTTTAATGTTGTGTAAGTGGCTTGATTTAAAATTGTGACTCAACCCCAGCGTGTGACCCACCTCGTGCAGTACGAGATTTATGATTGATTCTTTTACTAGCTCCTTTTTGATTGATTCGCTTGTGGAAATTATTTCTGTCGATATAAGCCCAAGGAGGTTTTCCTGGTGAATATATTCACCTATTTGACAGTGGTTTGTTCCCTCTTTAATGTTCTCCGGATCATAGAGTCGGTCATACTTGACCCGGTTCGTGAAATAAACATATTCCAGCATAATGTCTGCCCCTAAAATTTGTCCGGTTTTGGGATTTACAAAACTAGGGCCATACCCGCCAAACGGAGGCGAGGGAGAGGATGTCCACCTCAATACATTATACCGAATATCTCCAGCGTCCCATTTTGCGTCGTCTGGTTGGATTTTAACCTGAATGGCGTTTTTAAACCCTACCTTCTCGAAGGATTTGTTCCATGCCAAAACCCCCTTGGTAACAGCGTTCCTAAACTCATATGGGGTAGTGTTTTCAACCCAAAACACTATGGGCTTTTCTGGCTCTGATTTTGATTCTTTAGGATTTTTCTTTTTCAAATTCCACCTGTTAATTAAATCTCTGTATGGCGTGTGGCTGGCTGAGGTCATGTCCGTAACCTTGGTGGTGAAATAACCTATCCTTGGGTCATCCGTCCGTTGCCTATAATCATTTTTGGGTACTTCCATTAGGCTGTGTTGAATTACGAGATTTATTGACCGGGCATCTGTTATTCCGGACCTGCCTCGATTTTTTGGGGTGGGGTTATCATAGGAATACTGAACGACTATTTCAGAGTTTTTAGGGTAGTTCCGAATGCTCACATATTTGCTCTTTTCCTTGCTTAGTTTTCCCAGAGCAAAGCGTTTACTTTTTGGGTTAGAATAATGTTTAATCTGCAGAAGTTTTTCCGTGAGAAACAGATCGTCTCCCTTTATTAAAAACCTGTTCTTTAGGGTGTCCCTGGCGACAATTTTATTAGAGGACATGATGGACCTGCTTATGTTTGCACCTGCTGCTCTGTTTAGCGGACTTTTATGATCAAAATAAAATGAATAGTTTTCTAAGACAAACTCTATGCGGTCAAAATATTTCCTAACAGAAAAAATTTTACTGGAACGATAGGACCCCCTGTTGAGGCCCACGTCTACTATTCCATCGTGAGAGTGGCCAAAATAAATATACTCCCTGTCAATCTGTTTCTGATGTATTTCCATATAAACAGAACCATCTGCGGTGTCCTGATAAAAGGTAAAGAGTCCCGAAAATTTATCCATTTTCTCTGTTTTCTTTTCCAGGCTGATTTTCTTTTTCTTTATTTTGGTGGAGTCTTTTACTGATTTTTTGGTGTCTTTTTCTGTTGCATCTTGGGCTAAAGAAAATGCTGTTATTAATATAACGAATAAATAGGTCGTCTGTTTTTTCATGTTCTTTCCTCGTTTCATTTTCTTTTTGGAATAAAAATATCGGTTACTGTTCCTAAACACGCCTCTGCAGCATTTGACATTGTTTCTGAGAGTGTAGGGTGAGGATGAATGGTTTGTCCTATATCTTCAGCATCTGCTCCCATTTCTATTGCCAGTACCGCTTCAGAAATTAAATCACCTGCCCCGGGCCCCACAATTCCTGCTCCCAATACTTGCTTTGTTTTCGAATCAAATAAAATCTTTGTCTTCCCTTCACGGAAACCTATGGTTATTGCCTTTCCGCTTGCTGCCCAGGGAAACTCTCCTTTTTCATAGGCTATAGATTTCTCTTGTGCTTCGGTTTCAGTGAGTCCGGCCCATGCAATCTCTGGGTTGGTAAACACCACTGCCGGAATCGCTCTGGCATTAAATTGTGATGGCAGCCCGGCGATGTGCTCAGCGGCGACAATTCCTTCATAGGCTGCCTTGTGTGCTAGCATTGGATTTCCGGATACGTCTCCTATGGCGTAAACCGTTTTCATCGTTGTCTGCTGAAATTGGTTTACTTCTAAAAACCCACTTTCTTTTTTTTCAATCCCGGCGTTTTTTAGTTTTAATCCGTTAGTGTTTGGCTTTCTTCCTACAGAAAACAAAACAGCACCATAGTTCTCTGAAATTTCTCCTTCTTTAGTTTTTATTTTAACCTGGATTCCCGTGCTTGTTTCTTTGGTTGTTATAAGTTTTGCTTCCAAATAAATGTGTTTAAGTTGTCGGGATAATTTTCTTTGTAGCGGTTTCACTAAGTCCCGATCCACTCCGGTAAGTAGGTCTGGAAGCATTTCCACAATGGAAACCTTTGAACCTAAGGCACTGTAAACCGAGCCCATTTCTAGTCCAATATATCCTCCTCCAACCACCAGAAGACTTTCCGGTATTGATACAAGCTCCAGTGCCTGTTTTGATCCCATTATTTTATGGGAGCTGTTAGGCAGAGAGGGAATGTTTTCAGAAACGGATCCTGTAGCAATGATTGCATTTTCAAATGACACCAGAGAGGTGCCGTCCTCGGTTTTGATCTCCAGTTCTTTTTCTGACATAAAGCGTGCCTGTCCGGTCAGGGTTTTTACTTTTCTCGTTTTTGCCAATTGGGAAATCCCAGAGCTAAGATTCGAAATAATTGAGTTTTTCCACCTACGGATTTCTTCTATATTTATTTCAGGGTCAGCAAAGCATACTCCTTTCTTTTTTGCCTCTTTAGCGTCTTCTATCAATTTTGATAAATACAGGAGCGCTTTTGAGGGAATACAGCCCCGATTGAGACAAACGCCTCCTAATGATTTATCCTTGTCAATTAGGACTACCCTTTTCCCAAGGTCTGCCGCCCGAAATGCGGCTGCATAACCACCGGGGCCCGCTCCAATGACCACGACATCTGTCCGGGTTCTTTCAGCCATTGCTTTTAATTAAAACAAGAAAGGTTTGATAGGATTTTGCCAAGGTGTTGGGTGAAGGTGGCTGCCTCCACTCCGTCAATAACCCTGTGGTCATAGGTAAGAGAAAGCGGTAGCATATACCGGAGATTAAAATCTTTGTCAAACCTTAAAAAAACCGATTCCCATTGCGCTCTCGACACACCCAAAATAGCAACCTGAGGAGGATTTATAATTGGAGAAAAATACGTACCTCCAATGCCCCCCAGGCTGGACAGTGTGAATGTCCCTCCTTTAAACTCTTCCGGTTTTAGTTTTTTCTGTCTTGCTCTTTTGCTTATGTCACTCAGTTCTTCGGAAAGGGACTTAATGTCTTTTTTGTCCGCATCTCTAACTACGGGCACTACAAGGCCACCCGGGGTGTTTACAGCAATGCTAATATGATAATAGTTTTTGTGGATAAGAGAATCTTTTTCGGCAGACAAAGAGCTGTTAAAATTAGGGAATTCCTTCAGGGTTTGGACTGATGCTTTAATTAAAAACGGAAGAAATGTTGTTTTATTGGTCTCAATATTCTCGTTTATTTTCTGTCTGTGTTCGTCTAATTCAGTGATGTCTGCCTTATCGAACTGGGTGACCTGTGGTATGGATCGCCAGGCTGATTCCGTGCGCTGGCCCGTGATTTTTTTTATTCGGGAAAGTGGGCTGTATTCAACAGGTCCCCATTGTGAAAAGTCTGTTTTCTCTTGCGTGTGTCTGGGGGCGCCAGACATGCTCTTTTTTATTTTATTGATTAAATCATCTCTTGTTATTCTTCCTTTTTTACCGGTTCCTTGAATATTAGAAAGATTTATATTGAGTTCTCTGGCAAGCTTTCTGACGCTGGGGCTGGTCCTGAAATTGTCTTTTGGTGTCTGTTGGGCAGGGGCTGGGCGGTACGCTTCTTTTTGATGAATATCCTTTGGGGTAATTGGTGTTTTTACTTCCTGTTTAGTTTTTTTTGAAGGTTCTTTCTGTGGTCCCTTGTTTCCCGTGATTGATATTATTTTATCACCCGTAGATATTAGCGCGCCCTGCTTCACATATACCTCCTTAACTGTTCCTCCTGTTTCTGTGGGAATTTCCATAGATGCCTTTTCGGATTCAAGCACTATAATAGGATCATCCTTATTTATTTCATCTCCAGGCGAAACCAGCACTTCACTCACATCTGCTGAATCTATACCTTCTCCCAGGTGGGGAAGGGTTATAATAAATAATTTACTCATACGGTGATAGGGCTCGGTTTTTCAGGATCAATGTCGTATTTCTTCACTGCTTCCTGCATTTTTTCTTTTTCAATTTTTCCTAATAAAGCTAGCGCTCTTATTCCAGCAAGAACAATATAAAATCGATCTATTTCGAAAAAATGTCTAAGGTTTTCTCTTGTTTCGCTCCTGCCAAACCCGTCTGTTCCAAGAGCATAATAGGGACCTTGTATATACGGGGCAATCTGTTCCGATACCATTTTTACATAATCTGATACAGCAACCGTGGGAACTCTGTAATTCTTTAATTTGTTTTCCAAATGTGATTTTTGGGCTTTTTCATCCGGGTGTAAAAGGTTCCATCTTTCTATTTCCTCTGCCTCTCTACGTAATTCACTAAAGCTTGTCACACACCATACCCCCGCATCAATTCCCCAGTCTTTGTTCAAAAGGTCGGCTGCATCCAAAACCTCTTTCATTAGGGGTCCGCTCCCCAGTAGGCGCAGGGTGGGTTTGTCTGTGGACCTTATTTTATACATACCCTTAATGATCCCTTCTTCAGCCCCTTTGGGCATTGGCGGGGGAATATAGTTTTCGTTTTCAACTGTTAAATAATATACAACGTCCTTTTGTTCTTCTATCATTTCTTTCATACCATGATGAATTATTGTAGCAATTTCATAAGAGTAGGCTAAGTCATATGCCTTAATGTTAGGGGTTGCTGCTGCTGCAAGGTGGCTGTGTCCATCCTGATGCTGAAGTCCCTCTCCGTTTAGCGTGGTTCTCCCTGCGGTTCCTCCCAACAAAAAGCCCCTTGTTCGCATGTCTCCGGCAGCCCAAATAAAATCCCAGACCCTCTGAAATCCAAACATGGAATAATAAATATAAAATGGGATCATGTTGATGCCGTGGTTGCTATATGATGTTCCTGCAGCAATGAATGAGGAAACGGCCCCGGCTTCGTTTATTCCTTCTTCAAGAATTTGTCCTTGCTTGGTTTCTTTATAATATAAAAACTGATCTGAGTCAACCGGTTCATACAATTGTCCAAGGTGTGTGTAGATTCCTAGTTGACGAAATAGTGGGTCCATTCCAAACGTTCTTGCCTCATCAGGGATGATTGGCACCACATATTTTCCAATTGTTTTGTCCTTACACAAAAGGGTCAGAAGCCTGACAAAAACCATTGTGGTGGACACCTCTCTGCCCTCCATTCCGCTAATTAGTTCTTTAAAAATAGCAATGTCAGGCATGGAAAACGTGTTTGTTCTTCTCTTCCGTGAGGGAAGAAATCCCCCGAGGTTTTCTCTTTTTTCAATTATGTATTTTTGTTCCCTGCTTCCTTTTTTAAATCGATAAAAGGGTGCGTTTGATGCTTGGCTGTTTGAGAGTGGAACTTCAAACCTATCTCTAAAATACAATAACTCATTCTCGTTAAGCTTTTTCTGTTGATGGGTGATATTTCTTCCCTCTCCTGCTTCACCAAGCCCATACCCCTTAATTGTTCTGGCAAGAATAACCGTAGGCTGGCCCTTGTGCCGGGTCGCTTCATAATATGCAGCATACATTTTCTCAGGGTCGTGCCCGCCTGCTCTCAGGTCATGAAGTTCTTTATCAGTATAGTCTTTTACAAGTTCTTCAAGTTCCACATATTTTCCAAAAAAATTTCTTCGAATATATTCCCCTCCCTCAACAATGTATTTTAACATTTCCCCATCTACAACCTCCTCCATTCTTTTCAGCAGTAAGCCTGAAATGTCATTTTCTATAAGCCTGTCCCAATCATCTCCCCAGATGACTTTTATCACATTCCATCCAGCGCCCCTGAACGCTCCTTCGAGTTCTTGAATTATTTTACCGTTTCCCCTGACGGGACCGTCTAGTCTTTGTAAATTACAATTAATCACAAAAATTAAATTGTCTAGCTGTTCTCTGGTTGCCATGGTTAATGAACCCATTGCTTCTGGCTCGTCCATTTCTCCGTCACCTAAAAACGCCCAGATCTTCCTTCCGGTATTTGGCATTATTCCCCGGTCTATTAAATAATTCATAAATCTTGCCTGATAGATCGCCATCAGCGGCCCCAGCCCCATAGACACAGTAGCAAACTGCCAAAAATCAGGCATGAGCCAAGGGTGGGGGTAAGAAGACAGTCCGCCCTCGCTGGCAAGCTCTCTCCTAAAGTTCTCCAGGTGCTTTTCTGTAAGGCGTCCCTCAATAAATGCCCGGGCATAAATCCCCGGAGAGGCGTGTCCCTGAAAATACACCAAGTCTGCGCCTTTAGGGTGGTTGGGGCCTTTGAGAAAATGATTAAATGCCACCTCCAAAAGGGTTGCGCTAGAGGCATAGGTGGAGATGTGTCCGCCGATTCCTGGAGACTTTTTGTTTGCCCGAACAACCATGGCCATGGCGTTCCACCGGATGAGAGATTTAATTCTTCTTTCAATAGCCCGGTCACCTGGAAATTGTTTCTGTTCTTGAGGTTGAATCGTGTTAATAAATGGGGTCACCGAGCTGAAGGGCAGGCGCGTGCCATGCAACTCGGCGTGTTCTATTGATTTTTCTAAAAGAAACCTAAGCCTTTCTTGTCCACTGTCGTTTAGAATATCCTCAACAGATTCTATCCACTCCCTGGTCTCTTGCGGGTCTATATCTTGTTTGTCTTTTTTCATAGATATATAAATAAACGAAAAGTAAAAGTTACAATAATATTTGTTTCACACTTCAATCTCTTTCCACTCACCTTTCTTGATTTTCCACGTTACGATGAAAGCAAAAAGGATAATATGAATAGACACGGCAGCCCACGGTGCTAAAAATCCTACTTCCATTTTAACTCCTATAAAATAACTGATAGGAAGCGCAATTCCCCACAACAGCGCTGACTCAACAATAGCAGGAAAGAGCGTGTTACCCGCACCGGTTAAAGCAAACCAGAGCGTAATCCCAACAGCATCAAAAAACTGTAATATTCCAATTATTCTTAAACCAACGATCGAAATATCAATAATCCTAGGTTCGTTTGTAAATAAAGGAATAATCAATTGCGGTAAAAAAATAAAAACAAGCCCAACAGATCCCATAATAATCTCTGACCATCGCACACCCTCTATAATGCTTTTCTCTGCTTTATCTATTCGTTTTTCTCCCATATATTTGCTGACTAGAGTTGCACAGGCTTGACCAATTCCAACAGCCGGCATAATAGATGCATGCATAATTTGAAACACTATTTCTGTTGCAGCCAATTCCAGAACTCCAATCATTCCAACAATTTTATAAAAAACAGCCCACCCTCCTGTTATTATGACTTCTTGGGTGCCCATTGGGAGTGCTAATTGTAGTTGTTTTTTTATCATTTCTATGTTCAGGCTAAAACGAAAAACATTAAAAGCCTCCATAGAGTTTCTTTTAAATAAACAAACAAAATAGTGAAAAACCATCCAAATAGATGCGATTACTGTTGCCAGGGCTGCGCCCTTTATTCCCATTTGGGGGAAATGTGTCCAGCCCCATAGTTGAGCTAGCCAGCTCATATCTATTTCATAAACATTTGAAAGGGCTGCTTTTAGGTTTTCGGTTCCGTAGATTAGCCCTGCATTTAAATATACATTAATGATGTTGCTTGTCACTGTGACTTTCATGTGATACTCTGTTTTTTCTACACCGGTGAAAAATCCTTGAAAGATGAATCCTAATGAAGTGAATAAAATACTAATGCTTGTTATTTTGGTGTAATCTTTGCACAGGTTTCCAGCCTCTCCATCTAAAAAAAAGGGTACAACCGTGTCTGCAAAAAGATAGCCGAATGCCGATGCTGGGATACCATAAATCAATGCCATAAGCAAACCGTTGTGCATTGCTGTACCACATTGGCTCAGCTTTTTCTGTCCAACCCTTCTTGAGGCAACTGTCTGGGTTCCTGTTCTCAGGCCTATAGAAAATGTTATCATTGTCCAGACCAACATTGCACCCATGCCGGTAGCGGCAAGAGCCTCTGCTCCTAGCCTCCCTACCATTGCCATGTCCGTAAGGCTCATTAAAACCCTGCTAATATTTCCAATAATTACAGGGATCGCAAGTACTATTATCTCTTTTGATAAATCTTTGTTTTTAGGTAAAAACATGTTTTAAGATTTTGTTTACCGGTTTGATATCTGTCCCGTGTCTTTTGGGTCTGGTGAGTGTTTATTTGAAATACGGGGGGGTTAATTTCAGTTATCTTTCATAATTTCTCCAATAAGTTTGAATTAGAAATTTTGAGCTACCAACTAAAAATTGATGTTTCATTAAGAAATAAAATTAATTCCGGACAGCCTGTGGTGGCCATTGAGACAGCAATTCTTACTCATGGTATGCCTATTGAACCTGGAAATCAATTTGTTAAATTAGCTTTTAATGTATGTAAACAACACGGAGTGTCACCCGCATTTCTCTCCGTAGTAAATGGTGCCTTACGCATAGGGGCATCTGAAAAAGAATTATCTGCGCTGGTAAATAATCCTGATTCGAAAAAAATTTCCCGGCGAAACATGGGGATTGCTCTAGCTATGAAGTGGTCCGGCGGAACCACGGTTTCTGCCGGTATCTTCATGGCAAAACAAGCTGGAATTTCTGTTTTTTGTACGGGTGGAATTGGCGGTGTTCATAGAGAATTTTCTAAAAATTTTGATATTTCCCAAGATCTTTTCGCTTTAAGCAAAACTCCTGTGATTGTTGTGTCTTCCGGCGCAAAGGCGGTGCTTGACCTGACAAAAACTTTTGAAGCTCTTGAGTTTTTTGGAATTCCCGTTGTCGGATATCGTACTGACGAATTTCCTTCATTTTGGTCAAGAAATTCCGGACTATCCCTCGAAGTCACAGCCAACAGTCCAGAAGAAATTATCTCTATCTGGAAACATCATCTCAGCTCTGGTGTCGGGTCGGCGCTGGTCGTTGCTAATCCTGTTCCTGAAAAAAATCAAATTCCTTACCCAGAAATAGACGGTTTGATTAAATCTGCTTGTGTTGAGGCGGACACATTGGGGGTCTCCGGTCCTGACCTGACCCCCTTTCTCCTTAAATTTTTAAATGATCGAACAGAGGGAAGATGCCTGGAGACAAATATTTCCCTTGCTGTTAGTAATGTTGTTCTGGGGGCAGCTGTTTCAAGTTTAATTTAACAGCTCAGCTGTTTTTATGTAACTGCTTACAATCTTTTTTGTGTCTCTCATCTTTTCTGGAAGCCCAAATGCAGTGACCGTAGCACCAACATAGTTTATTATGGGTGTAATAATTCCGGCATTTTCTGAAATTATTTTTTTTGAAGCATCTTCTGTGCAAAATCTCTTCCCTCCAACAGTAAAAACTGTTTTTTGCGGATAGGCGGATGATACTTTATAAATAGAGGACATGTCCGGAAATATTGGATATGACTTAAAAGGTGTTTGTCCGGTCAGCCCATTCGTACCAGAAATGTTTACATGGTCCTTAATTGAAATGGGGGATTTCCATCCCTTAATTTGATCAATTAAAAGGATCGTATTTTTATCGCAGTCCAATAATGAGCTGTGCACACTGTAAACGCTTGGTGGAAAATGTGGGTACCATATGAATAGAGAGGCTTCCTCCTGGTGTACAACATATAGGCTGGTTTCGTTTGTTATAATATCATAACCGAAAAGTTTTGGGTCAGAACCAAAAACAACTGTTATCATGAAGGGCTTCTCTTTCCCAAAATGGCTGTACCAATCCGAACCTGTGTGGACCCCTCCTCAACAGCAACCTCAAAATCATTACTCATCCCCATTGAGAGTTCTTTTAACTCTTCATACTCTCTGGGCTTTTGCTTGTTTAGCGTATCTCTTGTTGCTCTTAACAGCTTAAATGACTTGCGAATTTCTTTTTCGTTCTGACGGGCCGGTGCAATTGTCATAAGCCCTTGTATATTAAGATTTTGATATACAAAACATTCTAACATTTTATCAATCTCTTCCGGTAAAAACCCGTGTTTTTGTGGTTCTCGTGTCGTGTTTACTTCAAGCAAAACTGGTATATATAGGTTTTTCTGGTGTGCTTTTTTATTAATTTTTTTTGATAGTTTTATTGAATCAACTGAGTCAATAGAGTCAAACAATCCTAAGCATTTGTTGATTTTGTTTGTCTGGAGGTGGCCGATAAACCTTTTATTAAGGCGGGGCATTTCTGGGTGTGGGAGAAACTTTTCTGTAGCTTCTTGTATTTTGTTTTCTCCAATGGAGCGTATCCCGGCCTCATAACACTCTTTAATGCATGAAAATGGGTGGGATTTTGTTACAGCTATTATCTGCGTTTTTTGTTTTATTGCATTTTTTATTTTTGCTTTTTCAATTTTTTCCTGTATTTTTTTCAGGCTGTCTTTTATGGTCATTGTGTTTCAATTATTTCTTCTTCCGTGGTAGCCTCCGTCGCCACCCCCTCCTCTTTTGGTGTTTGGTCCACATGAAAAACCCTTGTAATCGATGAAATGGTTGTGCCTTTGTCTAGCTTGACCAGCCTTACTCCCTGTGTTACTCTGCCAATGGTCCGAATAGCAGAAACAGGTTGGCGCATTAATACCCCCGAGTTTGTTATGATAATTAAATCATCCGTATCAACAACTTCCATAATATTAACCATTTTTCCTGTCTTTTTGGTACACCTCATGGTAAGCACGCCCTTACCCCCTCTGTTTTGGGTCCTATATTGAATTACATCTGTTCGTTTCCCGTATCCTTTTTCTGTTCCGACCAGAATGGTTCCTTCCCTTTTTACGACAAGCATTCCTATGACCCTGTCGTCCTTTGAGCTAAGCCTTATCCCCTTAACTCCCATTGTTTTTCTTCCGCTTGAACGAATATTTTCTTCTGAAAACCGTATAGACTTTCCTTCGTGTGTTCCTAAAAGTATATCATTGGTTCCGTCGGTTATTTTCGCTTCTATCAGTTTGTCTTTTTCCCTTATGTCAATGGCATATATTCCTCC
The DNA here is from genome assembly GCA_964489755.1 of uncultured bacterium. GTDB lineage: Bacteria > Fidelibacterota > Marinisomatia > Marinisomatales > AB-629-J13 > AB-629-J13. Next base: position 44,578 of record CAZBBE010000001.1, read on the forward strand.
TTTTCGTGGGTTTCCGTACGCTGACAGAACAGTCTTTTTCACAATACCCTTTTCTGTTGCCATCATAATAAAGTGTTCACTGTCAAACTCTTTGACACTCACAAAGGCTTCTACTTTCTCTCCGGGCTCACACCCAATAAGGTTAACAATGGCTCTTCCTCTTGTGGCTCGGCCCCCCTGGGGAATATCATACACCTTAAGCCAATAACATTTTCCCTTGTCAGTAAAATAAAGGATATAATTATGTGTGTTTGCTATGAACAGATGTTCTACAAAATCTTCGTCTTTTGATATGGCCCCCTGAACCCCCCTTCCGCCCCTTCTTTGTGTTCTGTATGTTGTTACAGCGGTGCGCTTAATATAGCCCTTGTGTGTAATTGTGATTACTACATCTTCTTCTGCTATCATGTCTTCAACAGAAAAATCCGTTGAAACTGGAATTATTTCTGTTCTGCGTTCATCTCCGTAGGTCTCTCGAATCTCCATTAATTCGGACTTTATGATGTCCATCCTTTGTGTTCGGCTATCTAATATCCCCTTTAGATATTCAATCGTTTTTATCGTTTCTTTGTACTCTTCTACTACCTTTTCAGCCTCCAGTCCAGTAAGTTTTTGAAGTCTCATTTCCAGAATGGCCTGTGCTTGTTTTGCTGAAAGGCTAAAAATATTCATTAGCCCTTCTTTTGCATGGTTTGGGTCTTTGCTTCCTCTAATCGTTTTTATGATTTCTTCAATATTATCGAGAGCAATTTTTAATCCTTCCAGTATGTGTGCACGGTCCTCTGCTACAGTAAGATCGTACCGTGTTCGGCGTACAACAATCTCGTGTCTAAAGTCTATAAAGTGTTGTAGCATTTCTCTCAGGTTCATAACCTTTGGCACCCCATTGTACAAAGCTAAAAGGATTATACCAAAGGTGTCCTGAAGCTGTGTGTGTTTGTACAATAAGTTTAAAATTACCTCTGGAACTGCGTCCCTTTTGGTCTCAATAACCACACGTATTCCGTCTTTATCTGATTCATCTCTAAGGTCGCTTATTCCTTCTACCTTTTTGTTCCGTACCAGGTCCGCTATTTTTTCCATTAGCGTTGCCTTGTTAACCTGGTATGGGATTTCTGTTATCACAATGCTGTTTTTACCTGACTTTAGTGTTTCGACGTGTGCCCGGGCCCTCATCTTTATTTTGCCGCGCCCTGTTGTATATGCGCTCTCCAGGCCATCTAGTCCCATAATTAAACCTGCCGTTGGGAAGTCCGGCCCTCTGATGTGGTTCATAAGTCCCTCTACGGTAATACCGCTGTTGTCTATTAGGGCAATGATACCATTAACTATCTCGATTAGATTGTGCGGTGGAATCTTTGTTGCCATCCCAACAGCAATCCCTTCAGATCCGTTTATTAAAAGGTTTGGTACCCCTGATGGTAAAACAGAAGGTTCTTTCATGGTTTCGTCAAAGTTTAGCGCCCAACTAACCGTTTCTTTTTCTATGTCTTTCAGCATTTCGCTGGACAGTCGGGTCATCCTTGATTCAGTATAGCGCATTGCTGCTGCGTTATCACCGTCAACGGAGCCAAAATTGCCCTGTCCGTCTACCAGTTCATAGCGCATTGAGAAATCTTGGGCCATCCTTACCAGGGCATCATAAACCGAAGAGTCCCCGTGGGGGTGATATTTACCCATTACATCTCCTACAATCCGGGCAGATTTTTTATACGGGCGGTTCCATTGAGAGCCGAGTTCGCTCATACCATACAGAATCCTTCTGTGAACAGGCTTAAGCCCGTCCCGAACGTCTGGCAACGCTCTAGACACAATGACCGACATTGAGTAGTTTAGGTAGCTTTCCCTCATTTCCACCACAATGTCTCGTGGCACTGTGTTGTCTCTGTTTATATCACCCATGGGCCTGTTTTTAAAAATTATACATCTAAATTAGCAACAAATTTTGCGTTTTTTTCAATAAATGTTCGCCTGGCCTCTACGTCGCTACCCATTAGGTCCTGAAAGGTTAACAACGCTCTGTCTGCGTCTTCTACTGTGACCTGTAAAAGTGTCCGTCTTTCGGGGTTCATGGTGGTTTCCCATAGCTGTTCCTTGTTCATTTCTCCTAAACCTTTGTAGCGTTGAATTCCTACTTTTTTAGATTTATTGTCCTGTCTCATGCGTTCAGTTATCTTGTCCCGTTCGTTGTCATCATATGCATAGAGCTCCTTTTTGCCTTGGTGAATCCTGTATAGTGGTGGAAGGGCCATATATAAGTATCCTCCGTCTATTATTTCTTTCATTTTCCTGTAAAAAAATGTGAGGAGAAGCGTGCGAATATGTGATCCGTCTATATCAGCATCCGTCATAATAATAATTTTATGATAGCGAAGCTTATCAATATCAAAGTCTCCTGTTAACCTTTCGGTTAGGTCGTCGTTAGATCCTCCAAAGCCGGTTCCAAGGGCTGTTATAATTGACTGAATTTCGTTGTTTGAAAGAAGTTTGTCGATTCTCGCTTTTTCAGAATTGATCACCTTACCCCGCAGGGGTAAAATTGCCTGGGTTCTGCGGTCTCTACCCTGTTTTGCCGTTCCTCCTGCAGAGTCCCCTTCAACCAGATATAGTTCACAAAAAGAGGGGTCACGGTTGGAGCAGTCTGCTAATTTCCCCGGAAGGGAAGCGCCCCCCAGTATGCTTTTTCGACGTATAAGCTCTCTTGCTTTTCTTGCGGCGCTCCGGCTTTGCGCCGCAAGCAGGGCTTTTTCAATAATGCGTTTTCCAATGGAGGGGTTTTGTTCCAAAAAATCAATGATACCTTCATATACAATATTATCAACAATTCCCTTTACGTCTCCGTTGCCCAGCTTTGTCTTTGTTTGTCCCTCAAACTGGGGTTCGGGTACCTTAATGCTTAAAATGGCCGTTAGTCCTTCTCTGAAATCTTCTCCACTAAGGCTTAGTTTTCCATTCTTTTTATTTTTAATTAGATTGTTTCTTGCGGCGTGATTGTTCATTGCCCGCGTTAGTGCTGAGCGAAAACCAGAAAGGTGTGTGCCGCCCTCTATTGTGTTTATATTGTTCACAAAGGAAAGTATGTTCTCATTATACGTGTTCGCATATCGAAGGGATAGGTCAACTGGGATCTCTGAGTCTTCTCTGGAAACTGTAATAATTTTTTTGTGAATTGGGTTGTTGTTTTCGTCTAAATACTTTACAAAATCACTTAAACCGCCCTTGAACTTAAATGTGTCAGAAATGATTTCTTCGCCACGCTTGTCATGTATCTCTATTAAAAGATTGCTGTTAAGGTAGGCCAGCTCCCTTAAGCGGTTTGCGATAATTTCATATTCAAATTCAATTGTATTAAAAATGTGTTGATCGGGCATAAACGTTATGACTGTCCCTGTTTTTCGCGTGTTGCCACTAACTTCTACCTTTGTTGCCGTTTCTCCTCTTGTGTATTTCTGGGTGTGTTTCTTCCCCTCTCGATGTATTTCTGCATGCAACCATTCAGATAGGGCGTTGACTACAGATACTCCTACGCCGTGAAGCCCCCCAGAAATTTTATATGTCCCTTTATCAAACTTTCCGCCAGCATGAAGTTGTGTCATAACAACCTCAAGGGCTGGTTTGTTTTCTCCTTTGTGCTTATCAACGGGTATTCCTCTTCCGTTGTCCTCCACTGAGACAGAGCCGTCTTTATTGAAAACAACTATTATTTTTGTACAGTGTCCTGCGAGCGCTTCGTCAACTGAGTTGTCCACTACTTCATAAACCAGGTGGTGGAGTCCCCTTTTTCCAACATCACCAATATACATTGCCGGGCGCTTACGAACCGCCTCAAGTCCTTTTAAAACTGTAATTTTTTCTGCACTGTATGTTGATTTATTTTTTTCTGTCATTAAATAAACTTTATGTCCTTAATTAATCTCTTTTCAAGCAGGTTGTTTAGTTTTTTTACGATTTCTTCTTTTTGAAACATTAGCTCGTTTCTCCATGCTGGAGACTTAGTTTTGACAAACAAAACGCCTTTCTCTATGTGGGTGGCCTCTGTTGCTTTGCTGATTTCTTTTCCCGCAACCTTGGACCAAAGAGTAATGGCTTTTCCCTTGGTAACCATTTTTTGGGCTCCTGTTTCTTTTAGTGTCTTTTCCAGGGCTGTTTTTAGTTTTTCCATGCGACTTTCGCCTTTATGTATGGTGTGGGAGGGTAAAAGCTGTGGCGTGTTGTGGTTGCTTCTTTGTTTTCATATCCCTTCTGAACAGAAGGTGTGGCTATAAACAAAATCGTCGTTTCTTATCTATCGTAAAGCTTGTCAATCATTTAACCGGATTGGCATAAGGAGCATGGTGGTGTCCTTTCCTTCTTCCTTGTCTTCCGGACAAAAAACTGTTGCACTGATTGGTGTGTTTAGTTTTAGAACAACTTTTTCGCTAGGCATATAGGATAATAGCTCTTTCAAATAAAAGGCGTTATAGCCTATTGTGATAGGCTCCCCAGAGTATTCCCCGTTCAGTTTTTCTAGAGCTCTTGTGGCCTTTTCTGGATCTTCTGTTGCAATTTCCAAAACATCGTTATCCATTTTAATGGCAATCTGTTGGGTTGTTCTGTTTGAAAAAATAGAAACCCTTCGTACTGCTGAGGTCAATTCCTGTACATCAACTGTGAGGGTTTTATCATTGTTTGTTGGAATAACGCTTTCATAGTCGGGATATCTTTCATCTATAATCCGTGAGTGTACCGTGTCGTTTCCAAAGGTCGCTGTAATATAGCTCTTGCCCATTTGCATTTCTACTGTTTCTGTTTGTCCTATAAGATTTTTAGACAGCGTTAAAAATTTTTTTGGGATGATAATATCTCCAGAAAAGCCTCCTGAGTCAAAGTCTTGTATTTTATAGCGTGCTAACCTGTGCCCGTCGGTTGACACTGTTGTTAGGCTGGTTTGGTCAAAATGAAAAAGCACCCCTGTCAGTGCTGGCTTTAAATCATCATTGCTTATAGCAAAGCTAGTTAGCTTGAAAATTAATTTTAATAATTCAGATGAAAAAATCACGGGGCTTTGTTTATCCAGTTCAGGGGGTGCAGGAAACTCTTCTGGTGACATACCTTTTAAATCATAGTCTCCTGTTTCGCTTTTTATAGAAATATTCAACTTTTTATCTACAGACAGTGTAATTCTTCCATCGGGGAGTTCGTTTGCAATATTTAGTAGTGTGTCAACAGGGATAACAGAAGAGCCCTCCTTTTCAATACTTGCTGGAATGGTCAAAATCATAGTTTGTTCAAGGTCAGTGGCTCTCATAATAATTGACCCATTGTCTGTGGTAATCAATACATTACTAAGAATAGGAATGGTAGATCGTGTAGGAGTAATTTTAGATAATTTTTGTAGAGATACTTGTATGTCTGTTTTAGTTGTGGAAAATTTCATTGTTGATACAGTCACCAAATTTAAAGAGGTTTATGTTATGGACAAATTATGAAAAATGTTTAATTATAGTATTATTTATAATTTAATATATAAACTAGTAATAATAAGCAGGTTGATATTGGGCATAACCAAAAAAAAATATAATCGAATTTATTTAGGTACTATAGAAAGGCTTACTAATTAAAGAAATTGTTTATGTTAATACTTTACGGTACAGTGTGTAAAAGTTCTTAATTAGCTTAGTATATTTCTTATAGTGATTAATCGTAAACAATTGTGAAAAACCAATGTGGAAAAAATTAAGAACCGTCATATATAGATATATACAAGAGTGACTTTGCCTGTTTAAGCCAATCCTTAAACCAAATAAGCTTTTTTTGATTAATAGCCATAGACTCCACCTCAGGCCAGTGATCCAAAAGGTTTGGCTTTCCGCCCGGGCGGACACCAGATATCCAAATAAGATGATATCCAGCAGAGGTCTTTATTGGCGAACTGCACACACCAATAGACGACCCTGCCTGAATGGCGAGGGAGAACTCGGGTATTGGAAAGCTAGATAAGTCCACCCATCCTAAATCACCACCAATGTCTTTAGTACTTTTATCATCAGAATATGTTTTTGCAAACTGCTTAAATGTGTCAAAATTTAATAATGAATCTTTAAGAGTAAGAGCAAAACCAAAGACCCTTATTTCATCTGACTCTGTTATCTCAGGCTTTATAAGAATATGTCTAATTTTTGCTTTTTCTCCCTGCCTGTCTATTGTTTCTATGAGGTGAAATCCAAACTTTGTTAGTATGGGTTCGCTAACAAGACCAACATCTTGAGTAAAGGCAACAGACTCAAACTCAGAAACAAGGGTTCCCCTTTGTACATACCCCAGATCCCCACCTTGAGGCGCGGTTCCGGCGTCCTCCGAGTGGGCAACCGCAAGAGAACGAAAGGATGATTCACCCGATGTAATTTTAAGTCGAATCTTGTTGATTTTGGATAGCGCACTTGACACGCTTTCATTGCTTGGCCCGATAGACAATTGAATATGGTTTATATTATAAAGAGAGGGAAGGAAACCGAGACTGTCTTGATATTCTTCATAAAAATCAACAACCCCCGCCCTGTTTATGGTAATTTTATTAAGCAGAGAATACTGATACTGTTCTATAATAAGCTGACCCTGCATATCCACCCAAGATTCTCGACGGAAAGATTTGATGGACCGGCCTAAATACTCCTCTGCTATCTCCTGGCTTCCTGCTCGGGAAATAATATTTTCAATATGGTTATTTAAGGCCATGTCTACATCTGTTTCTTTTACTTCAACAGAATCTAACTTAGCCATTTCAAGAATGACCTGCTGATCTATTAAGCTCTCTATTGCCTGAGCCTGTAACAGCGAATAGGTTTCTGGATTTTTATTTAAATCTATTTTTTGTTGAAGTGCTGTAATTGAGACGAGCTGTGAAACATCACTTTTTAGAATTACAGCGCTACCAACAACAGCTGCGACACCTTCAAAGAGAAGGCTTTGTGCTGCAAGAAAAACAAAAGAAGAAAGTAGCATATATATTTTCATTAATTTATTAAATTTCTAATTCTTTGACTATCAACCTTTATAGGGTATTCTAACCATAAACTATCAACAAGTTCTCTGTGTTTTAATGTAAGTGCTTTGTTTTTGAGCGTTTGATAAATTTCATCATACACAAGGTCTAGTCCGATGTAAGAGTTTTCAAGAAAGACTTTTTCTATTTTTATGATGTAATAATTATTATCAACTAAATAAGGGCCCAAAAGGTTTCCTTTTTTGAAACTTCTTTTATTGAACACCCTCTCGTTGATTTTTGGCGGAAGCTCTCCGTATCGGAGGACAGCTCTTGTTCCTCGATATTTTGAAAGCACATCAGAGCCGCTTGTCCCATAGTTTTTTTTTAGTTCACCTTTTATTTTTAGAGCCGCGGAGTGTCCCGGAGCAGTAAAATAAGAGACATGAGCCTCTTTTATCTTTCTTTTATACCTATCCTTGTTGTCTGTATAATATTTTCTAACAGAATCCCTTTCAATTGTATACTCTTTTACGCCTAAAGACAGAAAGCCCGCACCTATAAGGTCTTTTTTATAATCTGATATTTTTTGCAGGACAGAAGCGTCTTCATCTATTCCCTGAGAAAGTCCACCTCGATACAACAGTTCTTTTTCAATCCAGTTTGATAAAAAACTATAAACAAAGAGACTATCCTTTATTTTATCACCAAAGCGAGCCCTCAGGCTTTCTATACCAATTGAGCTATTACCAACAGAGGCAACCGGAGAAGGGTCGGCCCACATCTCTTTTGTAGAGCAGTCCAGCCCAAAAAGGGACAAAAGGGGTATAAAAAAATAAAGAGACCGGTGCGCAGACATATCAGAAATTAGTGTACATCCCTTTTTAAAAACAGCTTTTCTATAAAGCCAAAGATTTTTTTTATAGAAGAATAGGTCACCAACACCCCACCTATAACAACAAGCGCGCTTTTGTCCTTGTTGTTTTTCAGCAGGAGGTCTTTATTTGTAATGCTAAAAACACTTAAAACAGCGGCAATAAAATCAGCCACCGTTTCAAAAGGGGCAAAAGAGCTAACGGTGAGTTCAATATTTTTTTTAAGGACACACACTCTTTTTACTGAAGTACCTGACAAGAAAACCCTTAACCTTGATATATTCAAAAGAAGGGCAGCCCTGCGGGGAAGAGGGCCAAACCGGTCCACAAGCTCTTCTTTAATGTCGCCGACCTTTTCAAGAGAGCCCGCGAGAGCCAGCGACTGGTAAAAATAGAGCCGGTCTTCTATGAGAGGAACAAAACCTTTGGGCAAGTCAGAAGAAAAACCAGAAACGATTATTGTAGAGGAGTCCTCTTTTTTGACACCACGCTCCTCATCAATAACAGCCTTCAAAATTTTATTATACATATGAAACCCCACACTTGAAATGGCCCCACTTTGTTTTGTACCAAACAGGTCTCCCGCCCCCCGGATGTCCATATCTCTTTGGGCAATCTTGTAGCCCGAACCGAGGCTTGTGTTTTGCTCCAGGGCTTTTAGTCTTTGGAAAGAGGCCCCCCCGAGCCTTGCCCCCACAGGAACAAACAGATAACAAAACGCCTGCTGAACACTTCTGCCCACCCGCCCCCTTAATTGGTAGAGTTGAGAAAGCCCAAAATGGTGCGCATTGTTTATGATAATGGAGTTTGCATTTGATACGTCTAACCCCGAACCCACGATGGTAGTGCAACATAAAACATCAATACTGTTTTTGAAAAAATCAAGCATAACTGACTCGAGCACCCTGCTTTTTGTTTTTCCATGAGCGATTTGTGTTTTTAAATTAGGAAACCTCTTTTTTATTTTTTTTGCTAAAAAAGAAAGCGCCCGAATATTATTGTTGACAAAATAAACCTGCCCCCCGCGATTTGTCTCATGCTTTATTATTTTAAAGACCCGCTCCCAGTCAAAATAACCTACAAATGTTTTAATTGGTCTCCTTGACTTAGGCGGCGTGCTTATAATGCTGATGTTTTTTAATCCAACAATGGACTGTTTTAAGGTTCGCGGAATTGGTGTTGCTGTAAGCGTCAACACGTCCACCTGTGACCTCATTGATTTAATTTTTTCTTTGTGTTTCACACCAAAACGGTGCTCCTCGTCTATAACAACCAACCCCAAGTTGTCTGTGTGCACATCGTCTGAAATTAATCGATGGGTACCAATCAAAACATCAACATTGCCACGAGAAACAGACGCAATGATTTTCTTTTGTTCAGTTTTTGTTCGAAAACGAGACAAAAGCTCCACATGAACACCCAAAGGAAAAAAGCGCTTTGTAAAACTGATATAATGCTGGTTTGCCAAAACAGTGGTCGGAGCCATTACAAAAACTAACCTACCACTTTCAACAGCCCTTATGGATGCCCGAATAGCAATTTCGGTTTTTCCAAACCCCACGTCTCCACAAATCAACCTGTCCATAGGGGGACGCTTTCCCATGTCTGACATAACGTCTTGCATCGCAGATAACTGCCCACCTGTTTCTTGGAACGGGAAGGACTCACACACAGCCCTATAAAAATCACCCTCCTTTTCGTATAAAAACCCCCGGGAACCCAACCTTAATGCATGGTTTTTTAGCAACTCTTTGGCAATTCTTTTTGCATGTTTTTTTATTACCCCCTTTTTCCTGCTCCACGACTTCAACCTTAAAGAGGAAAGCTTAACAGAGCCCGGGGACACGCCCACTAGTCGGTGCAGCTTATTAAAACTATAGACAGGAACATAAACAGCCCCACCGTCTGCATATTTTAATTTAATACACTCGTTTCCCCCTGTTTTTTCAAGCCCCCGATAAATACCAATTCCAAAATCTTCATGCACCAGGGGCTCGCCCCAGCCAAGGTCAGATATGTCTATTATTTCGCTCGCCACCCCGCTATGGCCACCATCCACCATCCATCGAGACTTAATATTAAAATGAGACCCAGAAAGGTCTTTTGATCCAAAAACGATCAGGCCAGGCACACGTAGGCAGAACCCGTTTTCTATTGACCCAAAAACCTGTTGCACAGTGTGTTTTTCGGGAAAATATGAGGGAAGAGTAAAATCGCCGGGCTTATCAGAAAAAACAACACATGTAGTTTTTGTGTTTTCTGATAGCGCGTTATTTACAACGCCTTTTGAAATGTTTTCTGATTTTAAACATGAAACATCGCCATCCTCCTTATTAAAAAGTATTTGATAATCGCCACCCCCACAGCGCTCAACGCTATATATATTAATGGAAGAATCAGAAGAAACAAAAGAAAACAGAGACTTGCTTGTGGTTTGTTTTTCAAGAAGGCGAGGGAGGAGCGCTATTTGTTTAAGTTTTTTAATTGTTCGCTGAGAATAGGGATTAAATAATCGTATAGATTCTACCATATCACCGAAATATTCTATACGAACAGGGTTTCTTGAATGAAAAAGAAAAACATCTATTATTCCACCCCTTACCGCATAATACAGAGGGTTTACCACCCTGTCGGTCTGGTGATATCCCCACCGATCTAAAAAACTAAGAACATCAATCATCTTTGTTTTTTTCTTGATATAAACATTTATTTCTTCATCATTAGTTCTTACACGAGGAGCGCTAAGGCCACAAAGGGCCTCATTTGTTGTAAAAAGCAGACCAACCCTGCTTTTTGTAGAAAGAACTGACAAAGACTCCTCTGTATAGCGCTGGTCCTCTGAGACAAAGCCAGGAACCCCCCGGGGGGGCGACCCCTGCTCAGGCAGAAAAAAAGAAAAATCAGGGCACAACCCATAACACACAGAGTAAAGCGCGCTAGCGGTTTTTTCGTTGGGGGAGATTATTACAACAAGCCCATCACGGTTAATAGACACAGAAAGAAGGGTTATTGCGGCAGCCTCTGCGGAAAGGGGGCCTGTTTTTTTAGGGTATTTATTTAAAACACACTTTTCATACCACCGAAAAAAAGAGTCCAACTCCCACCCCGTGTTTTCACGTGAAACCACAGGCTATTTATGAAGATAAACAGAGAGGACAGAGGCGTCAGACGGGGTGACCCCGGAAATTCTCATGGCCTGCCCCACGGTTTCTGGCCTAATAAGAACAAGCTTCTCCCGTGCCTCCAAAGAAAGGCCCTTAATTTTTTCATAGTTAAAATGATAGGGTATTTTTTTTCTATTTATAGAGGAAAGCCTTTTTATTTGGCCTGTCTGTCTTTTTATATATCCCTCATATTTAATAATGGTTTCAGCCTCAAGAAAAGCCTCTTCGATTAGGTGCACAGAAAGAGAAGACGACAAAAGGGTTTTTTTAAACAAAACCCGCCTAAAATCATTAATAGAAATGTTTGGCCTTTTTAGAATTTTTATCAGGGGAGTTTTTTGCTTAACAGGGATCTCCTTTTTTCTGTTTAAAACAGAATTAATAACCCCCGGCTCCAACGAGACTAGGGCGACACCAACAATTTTCTCAGTAAAAGAGGTCTTGTTTTGTAAATATACAATTTCATCATTCGACAACAGGCCGTGCCGGATGGAATGTTTCAAGAGCCTTTTTTCTGCATTAGAATACCTAAGAAGCAGACGATATTCAGCCCTAGAGGTAAACAACCGATAAGGCTCAAGGGTGTCTTTTGTAATAAGGTCATCTAACATGACACCAAGGTAAGACTCCTCCCTAGATAAACGAAGAGGCTCTTTATCTAAAACATACATTGCGGCATTTATTCCTGCAACAAGCCCCTGTCCCGCAGCCTCTTCGTAGCCAGACGTTCCGTTTATTTGACCAGCCAAAAAAAGACCAGAAAGCGCCTTCGCCTCAAGCGTTAACTTAAGCTGTGAAGGATGAAAAAAATCATATTCAATGGCATAGCCAGGCCGCAAGAACTCCGCCTGCTCAAGCCCCGGAACTGCCCTTAAAGAGTCTATTTGCACAGGCTCAGGAAGGCTTGTTGAAAAACCGCTTACATATGTTTGGTCAGAGCGAAACCACTCAGGTTCAAGATAAAGAAAATGTTCTCCCCTTTGGGGAAAACGATAAATTTTATCTTCAATCGAGGGACAATACCGTGGACCCACTCCACCAACATCACCGGAAAACATGGGTGACCGAAAAAGATTTTTATTTATTATTTTATGGGAGAGAGCACCTGTCTTTGTAAGGTAACACGGAACATTGGGAGGAGAAAAAGAAGAGGTGAAATGTGAAAACGGAGAAGGACGCTCGTCACCCACAGAAACAGAACACTTAGAAAAATCTATTGTTGATGTTTTTAGGCGGGGAGGGGTTCCTGTTTTTAATCTGGAGAACGAAAAACCCAGAGACGACAAGGACTCTGTAATTCCACTACTATGACCCTCCCCCATCCTTCCGGCGCTTGTTTTTTGTTCACCAACATGAATAAGTCCATTAAGAAATGTTCCACAGGTTATAATAAGTGTTTTACAAAATATTTTTTCGGTGGACAACAAGACAACGCCCGAAATCACTCCACTCGAAACAAGGATATCCACCACCTCACCACAAAAAACCTTTATATTATTACAACCCGAGACCAGCCGCACAACTTCCTGTTCGTATTTTCGTTTGTCAACCTGTGCCCTTGGGGACCACACTGCCCGCCCCTTAGATTTGTTTAACATTTTATATTGAAGGGAGGCAGTGTCCGCGACCCGCCCCATAACCCCACCCAAAACATCAATCTCCCGAACCACCTGTCCCTTTGCAATGCCACCAATGGAGGGGCTGCACGACATTCTCCCAATAGCCTGAGGGTTAATAGTTACAAGAGAGACAGACAGCCCCAGCTTGGCACAAATCAACGAAGCCTCTACACCAGCATGACCACCACCCACAACAATGGTATCACTATAGGGGCCGGGGTGTTTCACGTGAAACTATTTTCCAACACAAAAACCACTAAAAACACTATCAAGGATATCATCGGTAACCGTTTTTCCGAGAACCAGATCCAGCTGGCTCAAGGCATCCCGAAGCTCAAACGACACAAGGTCAAAAGGGACAGGCCCAGAACCGGACAGGAGGTCCCCTGCGTTTTGAATACAGTATAGTATTTTTTTGAGAATTATATTTTGTCTACTTGTAACTACAGGAACGAGATCACCAAGAGAGGGGGAAATACTAATACATACCTGAATGATCTTTAGTAATTTTTTAACTCCAAAAGAAGCTTTGGCCGAAACAATACAAGACTCAGGGAATTGTTTTTTCAAAGATTCAATCTCTTGTTTTTTGCACAGATCGGCCTTGCTTATCACATGGACAAGGGGGCCACCAAACACACTAAGATCACCAATGTTAATTTTTCCGTTTGCGGGCGTAACAATAACCACACAATCAGCGTTCGATATTTCCCTTTCGGCCCGCAAAACACCCTCTTTTTCGATCTTATTTTTGGAAATACGAAGCCCCGCAGTATCTATCAACGTAACAGGAACACCACCAATAGAAACGGAGGTCTCAATAACGTCTCTTGTTGTTCCTGGTTGAGGGCCTGTTATGGCTCGATTAAAACCAGCGATAGAGTTTAGGAGGGTTGACTTTCCCACGTTTGGGGCACCACAAATAACGACATTTGCACCCTCGTTTAACATCCGGACAGAGTTGTGGCCCACTAACGCTTTTTCTATTATAGCCCGGAACCCACCCAGGGCCAACAGTGCGTCACCTAACAACTTAGGCTGAAGATCGCCCTCACTAACGTCAAGTTCAAATTCAATTTTGGCAAGAAGACCAATTAATGATTTTTTTATTTTTTTCATTAGTGTAGAGAGTTCACCATGAAGCATTTTAAAACTTAACGAGGCACTCTCGTCGGTTTTAGACTGTATTAAAGAGGCAACAGCCTCTGCCTGAATTAGGTCAATTTTTCCATTAAGAAAGGCGCGCTTTGTAAACTCTCCCGGCTCTGCGGTCCGTGCCCCATTAACACAACAGATCAAGATAAGCTTGTTGACAATAGAGGGGTTTCCATGACAAGAGATTTCAACAACGTCTTCACCGGTATAGGAGTTGGGTTTTTTGAAAAAAGTCACGACCCCATCTTCAAATGGAACATTGTTCTCGTCTATGAGCCTAACTAGCACAACCGTTTTGTGCTTAAAGGGTTCTTTGTTTTTAGAGGATAAGGATATGGACCTAATAATATTTTTTGAATCAGGCCCGCTCATTCTCACAACGGAAACACCACCAAAACCATGAGGGGTGGCGGTAGCAACAATTGTGTCCAAAGGGATCATTTTTTCTGAACTAAACTCTTTGTGGGTGCAACGGGTGTAAGATATTTTTGTTGTAGGATAGTGAGTACGTTAAAAAGTGTATAATAAAGGTTTAGGCCGGACGGAAATCCGTTAAACAACAACACAAAAAACCCAGTCATAAAATAAGACATAAATACCTGTTGTCCAGATGCCTGGGTGGGCATCATTTTTTGCTGAATGAACATTGTAACTCCCATTATTAATGGTAAAATAGCCACCCCGTCTCCATATAGGGGTACAGAAAAAGGAAGCCTAAAAACCACATCCGGCGCAGAAAGATCAGTAATCCAGCCCACGAAGTGTGCCCCGCGTAGCTCAATGGTTGAACGAAAAACCTGAAAAAGGGAAATAAGTAAGGGCATTTGTATAAGAATAGGCAAACACCCCCCAAGAGGGTTTACCCCGCGCTCCTTGTATAGGCCCATTGTGGCCTTATTTAATTTTTGGGGATTGTTTTTATATTTTTCTTTCAGTTTAGCAATTTCAGGCTGAAGGGCCTGCATCTCCTTAGAAGACTGATAGCTCTTTTTTGTTAAAGGAAACACTACAATTTTAACGAGCACAGAAAATAAAATTAAAACAAGCCCGTAATTTGGAATCCAGACATGAAAAGACCTTAAGAGCCACAGAACACCCAGAGAAATCGGCCTTATAAGAGAAAAACCAAAATTCATTATACTGGGAATGCCCTTGTTTATCTTTTTTACGGTTTCATATTCAAGGGGCCCTAAATATATAGATACGGACGAGGATTGATTTTTATTAAGCCCCACGGCCATACTATATAAAGGGATAGAGACAGACCCCAACATTATTTCTTTAAAACCAACCCAGCAGATCTCGCTTTCCTTTTCAGGCAAAAAAACAGAAGTAAAATATTTAGATCGTATTGCTGTCCATTCAGTTCTTCCACGAACGGTCTCCAGAGAGCCAGTTTGGTTTTTAAGATTTTGTGCCACCTTCTTAAACTCGTAATAGTCACCAGCCTGATAAACATAACCATTAAAATATGTAATATCATCCTTAAGGTTTGTCTCTGTGGGGGGGATTCCCCCGTCCCACCCCAATGAATAAAAATCTCCAGAAAGCTTGTCCGATATATTAGACAGATTTGTGGTGACCCCAACGACATAAGAGCCCGGGTCAAACAACAGTGTTTTTTCTATACTCTCTCCTTTATATATATAAGAAAGTTCTAATAGGTAGGAATCATTAAAAACCTCTATGTGTTCGCGGCCCTCATTTGTGAACCAGGGCTCCTTAATAGAAACATTTTCACCATCAATACTGACAAACGACAAATAGAGGTTGTTAAGGTTTTGTTCAAAAATTAAGTTAACAAAGGCAGAGTCCGCCCCAACATATTTTTTTAGTTCAAAGCTTACGAGCGAACCACCCATTTTTGTAGAAACCACAGCGGAATATAGGGGTGTTTCTATTAAAATATTTTTTTCTTCATATTCTGTTTTTATTGGGAGGTTGGGCTCTAAACCTAGAGGAGCCGCCACCTGCGGTGATATGTATTTACAGCTTCCGTCATCTTCGGTTGCGTCCGGATTATAATTGCTGGCCCCCGGATCTGTACACCCTCGCGCGGAGGTCACAACAGGCGGTGGAGGAGATATAAGCTGAAAATAGTATGGCATTAGGATTAACACCATAGCAATAAGAAAAATAGCTAAAAGAGAACGACGGTCCATTTTTACGGTGGGTCAATACCCCCAGGATGATACGGGTGACACCTAGACAACCTTTTTGCTATTTTTAAAAATGCCTTACATGAAGAATATTTTTGTATAGACCGCAAGGCATAATCAGAACACGACGGAGAGAATCTACACTGTGACCCTAAAAGCGGGGACAGACAAAACTTATATAAATTAATAAACACCCCAAAAAAAAAGAGAACAGACCTATCGCTTATCCTGAGGGCAGCCTTAAAAAACACTCTACTTTATACAGTTAGGGACTTGCGACCACGCTGGCGGCGGCGGGACAAAACCCTCCTCCCGGCCTTAGTAGACATTCTTTTTCTAAAGCCGTGAGTTCGCCTTCTCTTTTTATTGTGAGGTTGGTATGTCCTTTTCATGAATTATCTTTCTTATTTAGCCGGGAAAAGTACAGCCTATTGTATAAACACACAAATTTTTTTAGTGAAAATTGTAATCTAATTAATAGAGCGTATGGTTTTAAAATTATTTTTTATTATAGATATATTATTATAGGAAAAGATAAATAATTGTTTTTAATTTTAACATAGAATTTATAAAAACCAAAATGTGGATAACTCGTGGATAAACAATTAGCGCACAATCATAAGAGGGTTTGGCAAACAGTAAAAAAGTCTATAAAAACAGAAATACCCAGCCACGCTTTTAATACTTGGATCACCCCAATCAAGCCAGTAGCCCTTAATGTGGACGAGTTGATCCTTGAGGTTCCCAATCAATTTTTTTATGAATGGCTAAATGCCCACTATAAGGAAACAATAAAGAGAAAAGCCTTTGATGGCAAGGGCGAACCACTAAATGTTAAATACACGGTTTCAACAGAACCAAAAAAATATATAAACCAAGTTAATGAAGAAAAAGATGAGCCAAGGTTTAAACAGAAACCAACAACGTTTATAAATAAAAACCAAAGATTTGAAAACTTTATAGAGGGACCAAACAATCAGTTTGCGAGAGCCGCAGCTGTGTCGGTCGCAAAAACCCCGGGAGAGTCACAATATAATCCTTTAATTATTTATGGTGGGGTTGGTTTAGGAAAAACGCACCTACTGCATGCAATTGGAAACCGGACAATAGTAAACGGAAAAAGAAAAAAGGTGGTTCTGGAGACAAGCGAACGCTTTACACAGGAATTTATAAACAGTATCCAAAAAAACACCAATGGCGAATTCACAAAAAAATACAGGAGCACAGACCTATTGCTTATTGATGATATACAATTTTTAAAAGGTAAAGAGCAAACTCAAGAGCAATTTTTTCACACATTTAACGAACTACATCAATTAAACAAGCAAATAGTTCTCTCTGCGGACACATACCCAGGAGACATGGTGGGACTTCAGGAGCGGCTCGTCTCGCGATTTCAATCGGGACTATCTGTTGATATTCAGCCCCCCGACTTTGAGACGAGAGTGGCAATTCTTTTGGAAAAGGCTCAACAAAGCGGATTAGAGCTCCAATATGATTTAATTGAATTAATTGCAACCCACATAAAAACTAACATTCGTGTGTTAGAAAGTATTATTATTCGTCTTTTGGCAAACTCATCACTCCACGGGAAAGAAATAAATCGGAAACTGGTGGAGGAGGTGATAAGGGAAAAATTAGGCAAAGAAATGATTTTGGAGTTGAGCCTGGAAGATGTGGTCAAAAAAGTATCCGAGACAACAAATGTTCCCCTAAAACTGATTGTAGGACCATCCAGAAGGAGAGAATTAGTGAAAACCAGACACCTGGCAATGTATCTTTGCAGAGAGTTGACCAATAACACACTGACATCGATCGGATTATTTTTCGGGGGCAGAGACCATACAACGGTTATACATGCATGTGGGCAGGTAGAAAAAGTTTATAAAAAGAAAACCGCTGTGACAAAGTTTATAAATCAAATTAGTAGGAATTTATCTGTAGCAAATTTTTGATGTGTTATATTAAAATTGTTTATTAGAAGAGCAGAAAGGAAACCGAAGGTTTTTTCAACGTAAAATATTTAATTAATCTTCGTCACTACTGATAATTTTATATACAGACCCTTCATAATCAAGAAAATAAACTTCCCCCAACCCACCTTTACCGAAAGAAGAAACATAAAATTGTTTTTTACCGGTTTCCTTTCGAAGCTCTTCGGTTCTATCTGTGAACAGAGTTGTTTCCGGGTTTCTATATACAAAGCTCCAAAATTTTCCTGTACAATAGTCTGCGAAAATATAATGACCCTTAAATTCCGGAATTAATTCCCCCCTATATACATAACCTCCAGTTATTGAACAACCCTGAACCTCCCACCCTGTCTGGGAAAACCCAGCGAGAGTTTTCATATAATTTGCATCATTTGGGTATTCAAAAACGGGAAGAACCAGCCCCGCAGTATCACAGCCGTGTTCTGGGAAAAAACAATGGCTCCCTTCCATAATGTTCCACCCAAGATTTAACCCCCCATCCATCAGGGAGACCACGTGTATTTCCTCCCAGCTGTTTTGCCCCACATCTCCAATATAAATTTCTCCTGCTTCGGCGTCAAAAGAAAACCGCCACGGGTTTCGAAGTCCATAAAGCCAAATTTCTCTCTTGGTATTCTTGGTTTTATAGAAAGGATTATTTTTGGGTATTCCATAAGGACTTCCGGAATCCACATCAATTCTTAATATGGTTCCTAAAAGCGAGTTTTTGTTTTGTCCGTTTTTTTCAGGGTCACCTGCAGACCCCCCATCCCCAACCCCAACATATAAATAGCCGTCAGGCCCAAACTCTATCTGTCCACCATTATGGTTGGAATAGGGTTGAACAATGTCAAACAACACAACCTCGCTTTGTCTTAAACTACTAAGAGGCTTCACACAAAACCTTGAAACAATAGTGTGTTGGTCAACGGATACATAGTTCAAATAAAAGTACCCAGTTTCATAAAAGAGTGGATGAAAAGCCAGTCCCAAAAGCCCCCGCTCATCCCCAGGAAAAAGCGGATTGTGGACCCTGTCTGTAATATCAAGAAAAGGTTTTTTTAACAAACGCTCTGATTTTATCAGTCTAACTTTCCCCTTTTGCTCGAGAACATAGAGCTCGTCTTCTGTTCCGGCAGGAGCGGTTAGGTAGACCGGTTTGTCAAGGCCAGCGGTAATTAGCCTGGAGGCTATAGTAGTATTATTACACAGGGCGAAACAAACCACCCCTCCAAAGAAAATGAAAAACCGAGACATTTTTATTTAATTTTTATGGGAATGGTTTCTTTAAACTCAACAACCATCTCTGCGCGGGACACACTGATTGATATAAGTTTAGGAGAGAAACAGTAAAGCATTGGCACCCCCATAAAACACTAGTATGTAAATCATTTGTGTTGCTCAAAATTATAGAGAAAACATATTAACTATATAAAAAGCATAAAACCTCTTTTATTGCATCCTGAAAATTACGATATGGGTAAACAAACGTTCTCAAATATTTATTGAATGAAAGGTCTAATTTTATATAGTTATTTAAAAAATGAGTTCTGGTATGTTTTGTAGTTTCAGAGATAGATTTAGTGTTTAACAGGGATGGGGTAAACGGTGAAAAATTTATGAAAATCAAAAATTTATTCCTGATTATGGGCACAGCACTTGCCATAACTTTATTATTTCCCTTTTACCAGTCTCTATATAGTCAGGGCAAAAACACATACGAAGTAGTAATAGAAAAGCTGCCAGTATTAAGACAAATTATAACTTATATCGATGAATATCATTTCGAAAAAATAAATGTGGCAAAACTGATGGACGGCGCCTTTGATGGCATCATGAAAAAACTGGACCCACACTCAGTTTATATTCCCCCAAAGG
>CAZBBE010000002.1:0-36479 GCA_964489755.1 uncultured bacterium
GTTATTTTGATGAGTATATTGATGAAAAACCGCTTTTTTTAGGGTTTTCCGAATCAATAAATACAGCCATTGAATTAGAAACAGTTATTCCTTCGGGTAAGCACCCAAGGTATCGTTTTTCCGGTGTGAATACACAAAAATCAGCCCAATCTTTAATTGGTCAATTTGTGTTCGCCGGAGTATCAGAACATGATCAAATCAATTGGATTTCTGAGGAATTAATTGGTTTTGAAGTCGTAACCACAGAAAGCAAATGGGTGGGAATATTAAAAGAAATACTATGGCTTCCCTCAAATGATGTATATGTTATTCAAAAAGAAAAACGGGAATTTCTGGTTCCGGTTATACCGGAGATTGTGAAACATCTTGATTGGGAATGTGAAACCCTGGTTATTTCCCCAATGGAGGGACTTCTGGATTGAAACGATTTGCAATCATAACACCGGTTCCGGAGCTTGTTAATACAGTAATTCAGGAAACAATCATAAGAAAATCGGTGGAAAATGGAATAGCAGAGATTAATGTTGTTAATCTACGAAATTTCACCAAAGGAAAATACCGGCAGGTTGATGATGAACCTTATGGCGGTGGTGACGGTATGGTGATGATGGCGAAACCGTTTTTTAAAGCCATTGATCATACCATTTCTTCATGGAAGGAATCTGGCAATTTACGAATCGTCTATCCAACACCCCAAGGTGAACTCTGGTCCCAAAAGACTGCTCGGGAATTTAGTAAAGATGGGAATACTATTTTTCTTTGTGGTCATTATAAAGGAATTGATGAACGGGTAATTGAAAAATATGTTACGCATGAATTTTCCCTTGGAGATTATGTCATATCAGGAGGAGAATTGTCTTCAATGGTTATGCTGGATAGTATCATTCGTATGGTTCCCGGTGTCTTAAACTCATATGAATCTGCACTCTCTGATTCCTTTATGAATAAACTCCTGGATGCACCGTATTATACCAGACCAAGAGAGATTGATGGTGTACAGGTTCCGGAAGTTTTATTAAACGGAAACCACAAACAAATTGAATCTTGGCGAGAAAATAAAAGGAAAGAACGCACTATTGCAAGAAGGAAAGATTTATGGAAAAAATATAATTCCATGATAAGTAATGGAGAAACACATGAATAAAATACAGGAAGCAACAAAAGAGTATTTAATGGATGACCTTCCACAATTCAGAGCAGGTGACAGGATTACTATTGACTACCGTGTTATTGAAGGAGGTAAAGAACGAATACAGAAATTTCAAGGGGATGTAATCAGTAAAAAAGGTGGAAGTGTAGAGGCCTCATTTACCGTTCGAAAAATCTCAGGAGGTGTGGGAGTCGAAAGAATATTTCCACTTCATTCACCTATGATAGCTAAAATAAAAGTATTACGCAGAGGGAAAGTACGCCGAGCTAAATTAAATTATCTTAAAAAATTAAAAGGAAAAGCTGCTAGGATATCAGAACAGAGATAACCGGGATATTTCTTGCTAAAATTGCCCTCACAATTTTTTTTATGTGAGGGTTTTTTATTATTTACCCAGATTCTAAAAATATCATTTGAGTCATAAAGAGAAAATAATTTTAGGTATAACTACCGGTTCCCATATGAGCGTTCATAGTATGATGCTCATTTTTCCTACAATTATGTTGGTTTTAAAAAATGAATTTTCTACAGGACTTGCCACTCTTGGAATAATAGTTTCACTTAGTACTTTTATGTACGGATTGGGAGCTTTGCCAACTGGTTTTTTAGAAAGAAAATATGGTGCGTATAATTTACTATTGCTTTATCAGATTGGAACTATAATTTCTACGATATTCATTGCCAAATCTCATTCACTCTTCACCTTAACCATAGGTTTGATTTTTGCAGGACTTTTTGCCAGCATATATCATCCTGCGGGGTTAACATTGATTTCCCATCACTCAAAAAAATTATCGAAAGGAATGGCAATTCATGGAATTGGCGGTTCATTGGGGCTTGCACTGGGTCCTATGATTGGTGCAGGATGTACAGTACTTGTTTCATGGAGATTTGCATATATTACAATTTCAATTGTGAATCTATTATTATTAATGATCACTCTGATATCTTCAAAATACTGGTGTGATACTCCTTACAAAGACCCCCGGGAAAATAAAAACAAGAGTAAAACCAATAAACCTGCTTTAAAATATTATTATGGAGTATCAGTTCTTATGGGATTTACTTTTACCGGATTTACAACATTTATGCCTACCCATCTTGCATCTGAAACCCAGACAATCTTACAAGGTATTTCTGACACAATGAGAGGAGGGATATTTACATCTCTTGTTCTGTTATCGGGTATAGTAGGACAGTCAATGGGAGGCTGGGCTGGAGAAAGATTTCCTTTAACGAAGTACTTGTTTTGGATTGTTCTATTAAATATCCCCTTTTTAGTTTTATTGGGTCTGGTTTCAAATTATTGGCTTATTGGTTCTGCTTTAGTACTGGGGATTGTCCATTTTAACTGGCAGCCTGTGGCGAATTCGCTCATAGCACATCTAACTCATACAACTCACCGGGGGTTAGGATATGGAATTAATTTTTTCCTGAATATAGGGTTCGGAGCAGGAGCAGCTGCAATCGGGGGATTCATTGCAGAAAAATTCGGAGTGACATATATCTTTCCCATGATGGGAATCGTGTTGATTCCCGCCTTAATATTAAGTTGGATTTTAATTGGAAAAGTGGAAGAAATATAGACATATTTTGGTGGGTATTTACCGTTAATTTAGAATGAATCAAAAACAATTAAAAACATTGCCTTCTATATCTGAAGTATTACTTGAGATAAAACGGTTAACAGACTTTGACCAAAGAATATTAATTCTTTGGATTAATGAAATATTAGAGAAGTATCGATCCAGTGCTATAAAAGGTAAATTGAAGCAGGATAGAAAAGAAATTATTCAGAATACTGTTTCGACTGTTTTAGAAAAATCACAAGGGAGTTTAAGACCTGTTATTAATGGAACGGGAATCGTTCTTCATACGGGTCTAGGACGGGCACCCATCCACCGTCAAGTAATTAAAAAAGCCTCAAAAATGATGGAAGGATACTCAAATTTAGAATTCCAGTTGGAGTCCGGTAAGAGAGGAAATCGTCAGTCTCATGTATCCCATTATTTCAGAGCTATAACTGGTACAGAATCAGCTATGGTTGTGAACAATAATGCAGCAGCAGTTTTATTGGGAATTAACACATTGGCGGAAAATAAGGAAGTAATCGTTTCCCGAGGTCAGGAAGTGGAAATAGGGGGATCATTCCGAATCCCTGACATCATAGAAAAAAGCAGCGGAATATTAATGGAAGTTGGAACTACTAATAGAACTCACAGAAAAGATGTCGAAAAAGCTATAAATTCCAAAACTGGACTATTACTTTGGGTTCACACATCTAATTATAAAATCCATGGATTTACCCAGGATTTATCTCTTAAAACCCTTGTGGAAATTGGGAGGAAAAAACGAATTCCGGTCATGGCGGATTTAGGCAGTGGTGCTCTTCAAAATATCTCAAATCTAGGGCTTCCCAAAGAATTTTCTGTTCAGGAAATTATAAAGATAAAACCCCAACTCACTACTTTTTCAGGAGATAAATTATTGGGAGGACCCCAGGCAGGGATTATGTTAGGATCAAGAAGGCTAATTCAAAAATGCGGTCAAAATCCCCTTTACCGAACGGTAAGATGCGATAAATTAACGATTTCCTTATTAGATGAAACTTTAAAGTTATTGGGAAGAAAAAAACAGGTTAAACACAATTTAGCATTATCTTTATTGGCAACTTCTGGAAAACAATTAGTTCGGCGAGTAAATCAGCTGGTGGATTTACTCCCTCAAAACCTTGTTCGATCATTTGGTATATCTGCCATTGAAACAAAGGTTGAAGCAGGCAGTGGTTCACTTCCTGTAAAGACCTTACTAAGCGCTGCTCTGGTGTTTTCTTCAAAAAAAATCAAACCTACAGCACTGGCGAAAAGATTCAGGAAAGGCAATCCTCCATTAATCGGATATATTCACAAGAATAAATTTTATATTGATTTTAAATCTGTTCTTCCCGAACAGGATAAAATCATTATTCAGCTTATTCAGGATAGCCTTTCATGAATCAGATTGTCATCGGTACTGCAGGGCATATTGATCATGGCAAAACAGCCCTTGTGAAAGCCCTAACCGGAGTAGATACCGATAGATTAGTTGAGGAGCAGAAACGGGGAATGACCATTGATTTAGGATTTGCATTTTTAAATGACCGTATTACCATTATTGACGTTCCCGGTCATGAACGCTTTATACGGAATATGGTAGCAGGTGTATCTACCATTGATTTTGTAATCTTGGTGATAGCCTTGGATGATGGAATGATGCCCCAAACCATGGAGCATTTAAACATAATTGATTTATTGAGGATTCCTGATGGCGTTATAGTTTTAACCAAATCTGATTTAATCAAGGATGGTCAATGGGTGGATTTGGTTAAAGAAGAAATAAAGGAAAAGACTGAAGGAACCATTTTAGAAGGTAAACCCATCATTAAGACTTCAGTTAACACCAATGAAGGAATTAAGGAATTATATGATCTACTGAGTTCTTTGGAAGGAGTTAAGGTTAAATCCCAAAATGATGAAAATTTCAGATTACAGATTGATCGAGTATTTCATAAAACCGGATATGGAATAATCCTCACCGGGACGGTACTCTCTGGAAATCTGACAATTGGGTCATCAGTTGGAGTTCAACCCTCAAATAAAACGGGGAAAGTAAGGGGACTTCAGAGTCATGGTGAACCGGTTGATTTTGTTTCGAAGGGAGATAGGGCAGCTGTTAATTTGACTGGAATTGAATTGGCGCATGTCTGGCGTGGTTCGGAACTTGTGACACCTAAGTCCATTCAAGCAACTCATCGAGCCATTGTCCATATAGAATTAATTGAAACTACAAAATGGAAATTAAAAACCCAGCAACATATTCGGATCCATTTAGGAACATCGGAATCATTGGCTAAGATTGTTTATATCCCTAAAACAATTTCTGCCGGAGAATCCATAAACGCAGTTTTGGAATTTAATAAACCGGTTACTACAGCATTGGATGATCGTTTTATTATACGGGCTTATTCCCCCATGGATACAATTGGAGGAGGAAAAATTTTGGATAAAGATCCAGAAGGAAATTGGAAAAAAATCAAAGTTCAATGTCAACGGTTATCGAAACAGGTGTCAGAACGTTTCTCTCAATTTATTACCTACTCAGACAATGTACCAAAATCAGTAGAATTTTGGGCTGATAAATTTTCAAAATCCAAGGAGTACATCCATCAATTGGTTGAATCCAATCAGTTAGTTAATAAAAAAAATATGGTGTTTTCTGAAAAGGGAAAAGATTTTTCAAAAAAAGCGATTTTAGATTACTTAACTGATTTTTATGAGAAGAATCCATATCGTGCATATATTAATTCGGAATCTGTGCGGAATGAGTTAGGCTTCAGTCGATCCTGGTACGATTATATTGTTTCAAAATTAGATGGAAAGGAAATAACACTTCAAAAAGGCGGATTGACGCTAAAATCTCACAAAATTGAATTGTCCAAAAAGGATAAAAAAAGTTTGGAGCAAATTAAACATATCTTGTCCAAAATTCAATTTCTCCCCGTGTCATTAAAAGATATTGAAGAAAAGATCCAATGTGAATCTGATCAGATTCTTGAATTACTGCATGTGTTAAAACGTCAGGGATATTCACTAGATATTTCAAATCAACTGTGGATGAGTAGACCTGATTTGGATAGATTGATTGAAAAACTTGATGAGTACTATATTTCGAATGAAATTTTAAGTGTAGGAAAATTTAAATCAATGACGAATCTTACACGAAAAACTGCTATTCCTCTTCTGGAATATTTAGATAAATCTGGTATTACATTCCGGAGGGGAAATGAACGTATTCAGGGATCAAAATTTCCCTCAAAACAAGAACGGGTGTGAATATGAACCCAGACATGAATGATTCACCAAAAATACAAGATTTAAAAGAAAAAAATACACAAATCATTTCTACTGGTACTCCTCTCATGCGGCAATATGGTGAGGTGAAATCAAAATATCCTGACAGTATTGTTTTGTTTAGAATGGGGGATTTTTTTGAAACCTTCAATGAAGATGCAAAAATCACGGCGAAAATTCTGGGTATTGTATTGACGAAGAGGACAAACGGCGCTGCCGCTGATGTCCCTTTGGCTGGCTTTCCACACCATTCTTTAGATAATTACCTTCCTAAAATTGTTAATGCAGGACATAAAGTAGCCATATGCGAACAGGTAGAAGATTCCAAATTTTCAACTGGTATTGTAAAACGTGAAGTAATTGAGATTGTGTCGCCCGGTACTCTGGCACCGGATGAAGAGTCACTTCAAAAGTCAAATAATTTTATCGTTTCCCTAATCTTTTCACAGAATAATGTTGGCTATGCGGTACTAGATCAATCTACGGGTGAGTTTTATTTGGGAGAATCTCCCGAAGATACTTTAAGTGAATCTCTTCGCCAATTTTCGCCTAGGGAAGTACTTATAGCGGAATCTCATACCTATATCACATCTAATTGGTACAAAAAATTAAAACCTTTTATTTCTCGGGTTGATGATTGGGCATTTGATTATGATCACGGATACAGACTCTTGACGGACCATTTCGAAACCCCGTCCCTAAAGGGATTTGGATGCGAGGAATACAATTTAGGAATATGCGCTGCAGGTGCAATGATGTATCAAATGAAACATAATCTTAATTCACCATTAAATCATATTTCAACTATAAAACCCATTTTAAAAGACTCAATCATGGGGCTCGACAGTTTTACCATGAGAAATCTGGAAATTTTTAATTCCCTGTCCACTCAAGGCACACACGGAACATTAACAAGTATTCTGGATGAAACTGTTTCACCCGGAGGTGGAAGATTGTTGAAAAAATGGCTTCACAATCCGTTGACCGATATGGAGCGGTTGATTGACCGGGTAACTATTGTTGATGCATTCACTAAGGAAAAATCAATCCTACGTACTCTGAGAGATCTTCTAGGAAAAACATCTGATCTTGAAAGAATATTGGGGAGAATCAATCGGACCAAAGCCACACCCAGGGACTTATTGGGACTAAAATATACGTACGAGCTAATTACTCAAATATTGAAAAAACTCAAAGAATCTAATGTGGTGAATTCACTTAAAATCAATACGTGGTTTGGAGAAACTAAATCGTTGATAGATTCCATCAAATCCAAGATTAAAGAGGATGCACCAGCGACTTTAAAACAGGGCGGAGTTATTGCTCAGGGAATTAATTCGGAATTGGATGAACTTCGTTCACTGGCAAAAGATGGTTCTGAATGGATAGCCCAATTACAATCTTCTGAACGGGAAAGAACCGGTATTTCATCACTAAAAATAGGATATAACAAGGTATTTGGATATTATATCGAGGTGACAAAAACTCACTTGGAAAAAGTCCCTTCTGAATATATTCGAAAACAAACCTTAGTAAATGCAGAACGGTACATCATTCCTGAATTAAAGGTATATGAGGAGAAAATTCTAAGCGCAGAAGAAAAATTATGTGAGATTGAAAACTGTTTATTCCAAGAATTATGCCATGAAATTTTATTAGAAGCCCATTCCATAAAGAAAAATGCTGAAAGTCTTAATAAACTGGATGTTTTAACTACCTTTGCATATTTGGCGCTTCAAAATAAATATGTGAAGCCCCGGTTTAGGCAAAAATCCATCCTGAAATTAAAAAAAGCTCGCCATCCAGTTGTGGAAAAACTGTTACCTGTCACTGAAAAGTTTATTCCGAATGATCTTGAAATCGACACAAAAAAAAATCAAATTCATTTAATCACTGGCCCAAATATGGCGGGAAAATCCACCTATTTACGGCAAGTGGGACTCATTGTAATTATGGCTCAAATCGGGTGTTTTGTTCCCGCCGAAAAAGCCGAGATGGGTATAGTTGACCATCTGTTTACACGAGTGGGAGCCAGTGATAATTTAGCAGGTGGGGAAAGTACTTTTTTAGTGGAAATGATTGAAGCGGCAAATATTCTGAATAATGCAACCCAGAACAGTCTAATTCTTCTAGATGAGGTGGGCAGAGGGACAGCAACATTTGACGGTTTATCCCTTGCATGGGCGATTACAGAATATTTACACGATGATTCACACGTAGCAGCCCGAACACTGTTTGCAACCCACTATCATGAATTAACCGTTTTAGAAGATTCTTTGGACAGATTGTCCAATTATCATGCGGATGTTAAGGAATATAAGGATAAAATCATTTTCCTTCGAAAAATAATACCAGGAGCTGGTGATAAAAGTTACGGCATTCATGTGGCAAAAATGGCAGGACTTCCAATGTCGATTATTCAACGTGCAAATGAAATCCTTTTACAACATATCAATCAATCAAAAGAAAACCAGATTCAAAGTGAGATATCCAGTCCTGATACACAAGAATTATTGTTCGACATTGAGGAGAAAAAATTAAAAAAAGAATTAAGTAAATTAGATGTTAATTCTATAACACCTATAGAAGCCCTCCAAATACTGTTTGATTTAAAAACCAAATATGAATCATGATGAAAAAACAAATTTTCAAAAAAATCCTTCTTTTTTCAAATCTTCTCATTTTGACCCTTATATCCAATTTAAATGCAGGTAATTCTGTATTTCACACTGTAATTGATGCCTCGGCTCTGGCAGTAGGAAATGCACTTACAGGTGCTCGATTTTCTCATGATGCTGGATTAGCCAATCCAGCACGAATTAATCAATTCAAACCGGGTGCTGTTTTATTCTCAAGTGAATCCCGATTTTCCGGCACTTTATATAGACATATATTCGCCTATCGAAGTCTTTCTTCCTCCATTAAATTTCTATTTATTCATGAAGGAATTTATAAAATTCCCGATACCCGTTATGCTTTAGATGATTGGAATGGTGATGGAATGTTGAACGGAAATGAACGACTGATTACAGGTCAGATATCCCATTTTGGTCAACATCGTTATGGTGTCATGATCCAACACTCAATTTCATGGAAAGATTGGCAGATTGGGATGGGATATAATACATTTATTTCTTCCCTTGCAGATGAAAACGGTTATGGACTCACCATCAATGGTGGAATCCTCAAGCAGTGGAATTCATCATTTTCTGTAGGATTAGAAATAAAAAATATTGGGATATTACCCATGAAATGGACCACCGGATATCAGGAATCCTGGTCACCGGAAATTTTTATAGGTGGAAGTATCACACCTGTAATGAAATATATGTGGTGTGAAATTAATCTTTTTTTTGATGGAGGACTCCGACTCACAGAACGGACATTGGATGACGATTTTCATATATATGACAATGGTGGTATTGTCCGTTATGGAGTAGAACTAAATGCAGATGAAATATGCGCAATGAGAATTGGCAGGTCCGGAAAAGGAAAACTGGCAATAGGATTCAGTATTTCCACTGAAAAAAATATATTAAATTACACTTTGAGCACAAAACAGGGATGGGGTAAAAATTCAACCGGTCATATTTTCACTTTTTTACTGGATGTAGAGACAATAAAAAAATGGTTTTAATAATGAAAATTAAAACGATTGAATGGGTCGATTTATCTTTATAGTTTTTAAGATTGTATTCGGAATGAAAAATGATTAAAAGCATGTCTGGGTTTGGTCAGGGAACCGCCCAATTAAAGAATGGAATGTGTACTATATCTGTTCGAGCCTTGAACTCAAGATATTTAGACATCAAATTATCTGGTATAGAGGGATATCCAGATTTAGACCATTTAATACGAAATAAAATCACAGAAAAGTTGGAAAGAGGCAGCATTCAACTCAATGTGAATTTAAATTTTGGAATGAATGGAAAGAGTCATTTCCAATTTAA
Organism: uncultured bacterium; assembly: GCA_964489755.1. Taxonomy (GTDB): domain Bacteria; phylum Fidelibacterota; class Marinisomatia; order Marinisomatales; family AB-629-J13; genus AB-629-J13. The sequence goes on from CAZBBE010000002.1 coordinate 9,990, forward strand.
TCAAGAGAGATTTGAACTAATTGATAAAATATTATCCACAATAAAAAAAAAATACGGCAGACACATGAACATGGCTGATATTATCACTTCAAAAGATTTATTTATGGATGGTCCTGAAATGGAAATTGACAGTTCGGAAATTCTGACTGCCATCAACCTTGCCCTGAGTCAAGTAGATTCGATGAGAATTAAAGAAGGGGAAAAAACCGCAGAACATTTGGCATCTTTATTAAATGAAATAGCTGATTTAGTTGAAGTATTAAAAGAAAAAACTAAAAAAATAATTGAAAAGAAAATCAATAAATATAGGGAAAAGATTCAAGATTTAATTAACGGAATACCCGTGGAAGAATCTCGATTAAGTATGGAGATCATGATATTAGCTGATAAAACAGATGTGTCAGAGGAATTATCTCGGAGTTTAAGTCATATTGATCAATTTAGACAATTGATGAAGTTGGATGAACCGGTTGGAAAACGATTAAATTTTCTCACTCAGGAACTAAACCGAGAAGTTAATACTTTAGGAGTAAAAGCAGCCGATGTTACTGTAAGTCGGGATGTCATCGATTTAAAATCCGGAATAGAAAAAATCAGAGAACAGATACAAAATATATTATGAAATTAATCTATACAATATCTGCTCCTTCCGGAACAGGAAAATCCACCCTGTGTAAGGCAATTCTAAAAGAAATTCCTGAGCTGTCATTTTCTGTTTCATATACAACCAGACTTCAAAGAGATAACGAAATAAATGGAGTGGATTATCATTTTATCAGTCATTCTGAATTTCAATCAATGATTGACAAGCAACAATTTGCCGAATACGAAGATGTACACGGGCAGTTTTATGGCACTCTGAAATCTTCTTTGGACGATTCCATGATCAAGGGAAATCCATTACTGCTGGAATTGGATGTAAAAGGCGCGATGTCAGTTAAAGAATTATATCCTGAGCAAACCCTTTCAATTTTTGTAAAACCTCCGAGTGAAGATGTACTGCGATTAAGATTGGAAAGCCGTGGTACTGATGATAAAGCCTTGATTAAAAAAAGATTAACTCGTATTCATATGGAACTTGAATATGGAAAAATGTTTGATGTCAGTTTCATAAATGATGATCTGGAAACGGCAATAAAAGAATTAAAACACATTATTTTAATAGAACTAAAAGGAAAAATACATGAATATTAAATCAATCTCATTTAGAAATATTGAATCCAAAACAAAGAATATCTACGAAGCAGTTGTGGTTATTTCTAAAAGGGCAAGCCAGGTATTACATGACAGGTTGGTTGAAAAAATGATGCAGGAGAACACTGAAGAAGAATTTGGGGTATTGGATGAAGTACCTGAAAATAATTCACAGGTTTATTTAGAGAAACCATCCAGCGTTGCTGTGAATGAATTTTTAAATGGTGATCTTAGTTGGAGTAAACCTGAAGAAAAGGAAGATGTATAGCATTGCCGGAATCCCAGATAAAAAAGGATTCAGTACGTTTTTTAGAACAGACAAAAGAACTGTTTGGTTCAAAAATCTATAAAAAATTATCCATGAATGAAATGGGAATAACACGATTGAATCCTTCTTTCCCTGTTCAATTAGATGAATTTGGAAAATCTATTTCCACCTGTCAGAAATGTAATTTAGGTCAACATAGGAATAAATTCGTATTTGGTGTGGGTGATACCCATGCGGATTTAATGCTTGTTGGAGAAGCACCAGGAAAAGAGGAAGACCTGAAAGGAGAACCTTTTGTTGGAAGAGCAGGAAAATTGTTGGATAAAATTTTATCTGCCATTAAAATGAGTCGTCATAAAAACGTATATATTTGCAATGTGTTAAAATGTAGACCACCACAAAATAGGGATCCACTACCCGATGAAGTGGAAAAATGTGAACCTTATCTCTTGCATCAGATTAATTTGATCAAACCAAAACTGATCGTTGCACTAGGAAGGATTTCTGGTACAACCCTGTTACGGGTTGATGACACTCTTAAATCTATGAGAGGAAGATTACATGATTATCACGGAACACCGTTGTTGGTAACCTATCATCCAGCAGCACTATTGCGTAATTCCAATTTAAAAACGTATGCCTGGGAAGATTTTCAATTTATCCGGGATTTTATTAATAAAAAGAACTGATGGAAACAGATAACCAAATCACAACCTTAAAGGCACCGCCGCAATCTTTAGAAGCAGAAGCTGCTGTCTTGGGAGCCATGCTTTCCAGCAGAGAAGCAGTAAGTATATCTCTCCAATGGTTAAAGCCTGATCATTTTTATAAAACTGGACATCAGAAGATTTTTTCTGCAATGCTTAAGCTGTTTAATGATAACGAACAAATTGATACAATTTCTGTATCCGATATTCTTAAAAAACAAAAAGCCCTTGAATCGGTGGGGGGAGCTTATTTTCTGACGGGTTTGGTAGAATCTATTCCTACAACTGCAAATGTTGAAAGTTATGTAAAAATCGTACTGGAAAAATCATTATTAAGACAATTAATTAAGGTTGCTCAGAATTTATCTAATGAAGCCTATGATGACCATCGAAAAGCAGAAGATATTTTAGACCGGGTTGAACGCTCAATATTTTCCATCACTCAATCTGGTTTAAGAGGAGGATTTCAACCTATAGATAAAATATTGCATGAATCATTTGAGCAGTTAGATTCAATTGCCTCCAAAGGGGGCGGAGTGATCGGAGTCCCCTCGGGATTGACTGATTTGGATGAAGTGACTGCCGGTTTCCATCCAGGTGATTTAATTGTCATCGCTGGAAGACCTTCCATGGGGAAAACAGCACTTGCTCTGAATATTGCACGGAATGCAGCAATTGAACATAAAACGGGAATCGGGTTTTTCAGTCTTGAAATGGCAAATAACCAATTGGCCATGCGGCTTCTTTGTACCGAAGCAAAAGTTGACAGCCATCTGGTCCGCACTGGGAATCTTCCCAGAAATCAATGGGTGAATTTAAGTACCAATGTAGGGACATTAGCAGAAGCACCTATTTATCTTGATGATACTCCGGGAATTTCAGTTTTGGAATTAAGAGCAAAAGCTCGAAGGATTAAAGCACGGAAGGATGTGGGACTTATCATTGTGGATTATTTGCAATTGATGCAAGGTCCTGTTTCTGAAAACCGTCAACAGGAAATATCGAATATATCCCGATCATTAAAAGGATTAGCAAAAGAATTGAATCTTCCTGTTATCGCACTATCTCAGCTCTCCCGAGCAGTGGAAAACCGCAGCGATCGGAGACCGCTCCTTTCGGATTTGCGTGAAAGTGGAGCGATAGAGCAGGATGCAGATGTCGTTATTTTTCTGTACCGTCCTTTCCTTTACACCCAGGAGGAATCGGATGATGGTAAAGTCCATATTATTGTTGCTAAACAAAGAAACGGTCCCGTCCGAACAGTCATGGCATCTTTTATTTCCCGGTTTACAAGCTTTGAGAATTTATCATATTACCAGGAAGAAGAAGTGCAGGCACCCTTCTGATGGCGAATGTACTCGGTCGTTTAATCCCCCAAATAGTAGGAGATTATCCAAAATCTTTTACGACACTTTTTAATAAAATTTCCATTTCTACTTCAACTTCCGAGGATGAGATTAGACTAATTCTTTGGAAAGCTTTTGAGTTTGGGAAATCATGTCATTCAGGTCAAAAACGTCTTTCCGGTAAACCTTATTTCTCTGATCATTGTGTGAGTGTTGCCAACATTCTTGCTGATTGGAAAATGGATTATAACACTATTATTGGTGGATTGCTTCATGATACAGTGGAAGATTCTGATATTTCCATTGATCAAATAAAAAAGCAATTTGGTGATGATGTAGCTCAAATGGTAGATGGAGTCACCAAATTGGGGCATCTAGAATTCACAAACAGACAGGAAAAACAGGCGGGTAATTTTATGAAATTACTATTATCGGTTGCCCAGGATTTGCGTGTTGTGATGATAAAATTTGCCGATAGACTTCACAATATGAAGACTCTTCATTATTTGAGCCGTTTAAAACAACATCGCATAGCCAAAGAAACGAGGGATGTGTATGTTCCTCTTGCTCACCGACTGGGGATGGCTTCTGTTAAGTGGGAATTAGAAGATATGGTCATGGCAACTCTTCACCCTAAAAAACATAAAGAAATAAAAGCAAAATTAAAAGCAACGAAACGTCAGAGGGAGAAAGTGATAAACCAAGTCATCACTCCAATTCAATGCGAATTGAAGGATTTTGATTTAAATGCAGAGATATTTGGAAGACCAAAATCTATTTTTTCAATATTTGGAAAAATGATCACAAGGAATAAGACCTTCGAAGAAATATTTGATTTGTATGCAATCCGTGTTTTGGTGGATGAACTTGAACAATGTTATCTCATCCTTGGAGTAATTCACCAGTTGTATTCGCCTTTTCAAGAAAGATTTAAAGACTTTATTGCTACACCTAAATCCAATGGATATCAATCAATCCATACTACTGTCATCGGTCCCAATGGCAACATGGTTGAAATTCAAATCCGCACTCGAAAAATGGATAAAACAGCCGAGATTGGTGTTGCCGCGCATTGGAGATATAAAGAAGGTAATAATAGATCAACTATTTTAGGTGGTAACGTTAAATGGTTGAGAGAATTAATAAATATACTTCAAAGTGAAACTGCGGACCCAAATGAATTTATGCACCTGTTAAAAATTGATTTATTTGATGATGAAATATTCGTATTCACACCTAAGGGTGATTTAGTGCAATTGCCAAATAACTCCACAGTCATAGATTTTGCATTTCAAATTCATACACAGGTCGGACTGCACTGTTTAGGATCAAAAATAAATCATAAGGTGGTTCCTCTTAACACAGTGTTGAAAAACGGTGACAGAGTAGAAATCTTGACTTCTTCGACCCAAAAACCTAGTTATGGGTGGTTAAAATTTGTGGTAACCTCAAAAGCCCGCACTCACATTAATCGATATTTAAAATCTATTCGAAGGGACGAATGTATTCATATCGGAAAAGAAATATTAGAAAAATCCCTGAGAAGAAATAAATTAGGTTCTTTATTCAAAAAAGTGCAGAATGCTCACTCTGATTTTGGACATAAATCCAAGGATGATTTGATGGAGGCCGTAGGAAATGGTAAAATAACAGTCAAACAGATAATTAGAAAAATGAGACCCAAAAGTGTCCTAGAAGTTTCTGATGAAGAATTTGAATCAAACCAGAAATTTATTGAAGATGCTCGTTCAAGGACCGGGGGTATTAAACTGCAAGGTATAACGGATTTAATGGTGCATTTTGGAAAATGTTGCAATCCGATTCCCGGAGATGGAATGGTGGGTTTTATCACACGAGGAAGAGGGATTACCGTACATCAATCTTCCTGTAAAAGTCTTCCCTTGTTACAGGAAGAATCAGATAGGCTCGTTCCGGTTGAATGGGATGTGGGTCGGAAAGATTTTTTTAATGTACGCTTAAAAATAACAGGGGTAGACCAAAAAGGGAAATTAAAAGAATTAACTGAATGCATTTCCGGTTTGAATATCAATATTACCAGTCTCGATCTAAAAGTCATACACGGGCTAGCAAAAATGATGTTTATTATCCAAGTTCGAAACCTCCGTCAATTGGACAGAGTGATAAAAAAGGTATCCCATATAAAGGGGATAGATTCTATTGAGAGAGTAGGGAGATAATACGTCATATTAATGAACGGTAGAATTCTTGGCATAGATTACGGATCCAGTCGAGTTGGATTTGCTGTATCAGATCCATTACATATTATAGCCACTCCTTTAAAGACAATAAAAAATAAATCAACCAAATACCTCTTGGAACACATTGGACAGATAATAAAGGAATACGGAATTGAGTCCATTGTTGTGGGGCTGCCATTGGGTATGAATGGAAAAGAGACAAAACAAACTGAGACGGTAAAATTATTTTCAGAAACATTAGGAAAAAATAATTATAAAGTGATACTTGAGGATGAGAGGCTAACTACAGTTATTGCAAAAAAGGAACTTATAAAACAAAAAATAAGTACGGGAAGGAACAAATCCCTTATTGACCAGATTGCAGCTGCGCTTATTTTACAAAACTATCTCGACCGGAAAAAATCTTTTATCGTCAAATAAAATTTATACGGTATTTTGAATACCATCATTCACCAAAAATTACTTCTCTCACTCTTAAGCGGACTATTCATCGGTTTATCTTATCCACCCCTACCGTTAGGATTTTTTGCCTGGTTTGGGCTCATACCTTTATTTCTATCATTAGAAGGTAGCGATTATAAAGAATCATTAAAATATGGTTACTCGGCGGGAATCACTGCGCATTTTATCGTTCTATATTGGATTGGTTTTAATAGTGGAGCTGGATTTGTACCTGTTTTTCTTTCACTAATAGGTGCGATTTTTTATTTATCTCTATTCTGGGGGTTGTTTGCTGTTACTTTACAATATTTTTTACAGGAAAAGACCATCTTCCTTTGGTTTGCTCCTTTAATCTGGGTCACAATGGAATGGCTCAGGAGTTTGGGGCCACTTGGATTTCCGTGGATGGATTTAGCCCTTACCCAATCCCGATTCATTCAGTTTATCCAAATAATGGACGTAACGGGTTCGTCTGGAGTTTCACTTTGGATTTTGATTTTGAATGTTCTTTTATATTTTGCAATTACGGTTAGAAAAGGAAATAGGATTTATTCTATAGCTGCCATCAGTTTACTTGTCGTTTTATGGCTGTTTGGTTCACATAAAATTAAATCTGTTGAAAAAGATTTTATCGGAAAGTCTATTGTCGTGGCAGTAACTCAACCTTCTGTGGACCCAAATGAAAAATGGGAAAAAGATCATCGAAAACAAACATTTGAACTCATGCATCAGCTTTTGGATAAAGCTGTGGAATTAGATCCTGATATGATTGTTTGGCCTGAAACCGCATTACCCAGTTATTTACGATTGTCCGGAAAAGATCGCTCGCCGATTCAGGAAAAAGTGAATAGAAATGAAATACCTTTATTTTCCGGAACGATAGACAGAGAAAATTCTGAGGAAGGGAAACCCCTTTATTTCAATGGATCCATTTTTTTTCAACCGCACAAACTTCCTGAAATATATCATAAAGTGAAATTAGTACCCTTTGCAGAATATGTTCCTTTATCCGGATATTTTCCATCATTGAATGATCTAAATTTTGGTCAGGGGAACTTTACAGCAGGAAATGAATTTACTTTATTTCAGTTTGACAAATTTTCATTTTCAAATCTGATTTGTTATGAATCCAGTTTACCAGATATAGTGCGGAAATTTGTATTACAAGGCGCAGAGTTTTTAACCATCCAGGCAAATGACGGGTGGCTAGGAAAAACATCGGGCCCCTATCAACATTTTGAAATTGCAAAAATGAGAGCTATAGAAAACCGAAGATCAATAGTGAGAAGTGCCAATACAGGAATCTCTGGGGTTATTCTGCCAACTGGAAAGATTAAAGTAATACAATCATTGGGAGAACGAGTTGTCTTTAAGGAAACTGTACCTTTGGCTGAATTCACAACTTTTTTTTCTAGGAATGGAAATATTTTAGGAAAATGGGTTTCGCTTATATTTATTATATGTGTAGGAATAATTTTATGGATAAAAAAAATATAACTTTTATTTTACTTCTAATTTTAATAACTCCAATAACGGAGATAAAAGCTCAGACGACTGGGAAGGGAGATTATCCTCATTATGTGTGGCGATCACTGGTGATTCCGGGATGGGGCGAATATTCCTTAAATGATAAGAAAAGAGGAAAATTATTTATTATTACCGAATCTCTTCTTTGGATTGGAATGGGAGGGAGTTTTTTAGGATCGAACTTAGAAAAAAATACTTATGAATCAATTGCTATGAAACACGGGGGAATTAGTTCGGGTGACAAACCACGACAATTTTGGATTGATATTGGATTTTATGATAGTCGGGAATACTTTATAGCAGAGCATCTACGCTGGAGAGATTTTGATGCAGTTGGAGCCTATGAAGATCCGGAATGGGATTGGAACTGGGATTCCAAGTCAAATAAAGAATATTTTGAATCAAAACGAATCCGAAGTGACCGATTATTGCTGATGGGAAAATTTTTTATTGGCGGAATTGTATTGAATCATATTATTTCCGGAATTGATGCTTTATATCTCAGTCGGAAACATTTAGGAAATGAAATCCAGTTTTCAATTTCTCCAATTAACTCATTACCTGATGGAAAAATTTATTTAAATCTTTCCGTTTCATTATGATTGGATAAAAAAAATAAACTATTATGCCTCGGTTTAAAATAGCCATACAGTATGACGGGACTCGGTATTGTGGGTGGCAGACACAACAAAACGGTCTTGCCATCCAACCAGTATTGGAAGAGTTAATTGGTAGTTTTAACAGTGCATTATCTATTAAAATTACCGGTGCTGGGCGTACGGATTCTGGTGTTCATGCTTTGGGGCAGATTGCTCATTTTGATTTAAAAACGGATTTAGACACATGTACATTAATGAGAGCTATGAATGCAAAATGTCCGGAAGATATTATTATTATTGACTGCAATGTTGTTTCCCCCAAATTTCATGCGCGGTTTTCTGCCGTTCGAAGAACGTATAGATATCAGTGTTATACAGGTACAAATCCGCTCTATAAAAATCAGAGTTGGTTTTTACCTGAACTGGATATTTATATGTTGAATTCTATATCAAAGAATTTACTGGGGACACATGACTTCTTATCCTTTTCCAAGTGGAACAAAGAATTAAAAAACACAGAATGTGACATTTTTCAATCTGCATGGACAAAAGAAAATAATATGGTATTTTTTACTATTATAGGGAACCGTTTTTTGCACCATATGGTAAGATATTTAGCAGGAACAATGGTCGCAGTGGCTCAAAAAAAATATTCCGAAAAAGATTTTATTCAATTATTATCAAATCCTCAAAAAAATGTGACTTTGCATAAAGCTCCCGCTCGGGGTCTCTTTTTGGAAAAAGTAGAATATGATCAATAAAATTCTCATTGTATTATTCCTGATAGGAAATTCTCTGAATAGTCAGGAGGATCTGCATTCTTCGCGTTACAATGCTATTACAAGGGCAATTCAAAATATATCTCCTGCCGTTGCCAGTGTGAATGTGATTCAGTTAAAGGAAATTGCACGGAAGTCTCCGTTTTCCGATCCTTTTTTTGAGTTTTTTTTCCCGTATGATTTGCATCGCGAAAAAGTAAAAAGTTCGGGGTCAGGTGTAGTGATAAGCCCTGATGGGTATGTGCTTACAAATTATCATGTCATCGAGAATGCACATGAAATTATTGTCACTCTTCCCGGAGGTGAAGAATACAAATCAGAAATCATTGGAAAAGACCGATTTACAGATTTAGCTTTGCTAAAAATGGAAGGTTCCAATTTTCCATATGCTGACCTGGGAAATTCGGATGACTTAATCATAGGTGAATGGGTCATTGCTTTAGGTAATCCATATGGACTTTTTGACGTTAGTGATCAGCCAACAGCAACAGTAGGGATCATCAGCGCCTTAAATATGGATTTTGGTCAACAAGAATCGGGACAATTATTCCAAGATATGATTCAGACGGATGCGGCAATAAATCCCGGAAACAGCGGTGGACCTCTTGTCAATGGATTAGGTGAGATTGTGGGAATTAATACGTTTATTTATACTGGTTCAAATTATTCTCAGGGTTCTATTGGTATCAGTTTTGCTATACCCATCAATCGGGCGAAACAGATTGCTGAAGAATTGAAAAATAAAGGAAGAATTGACCGAAATTATTCTACGGGACTTCAGGTGCAATCACTGAATAAACGGGTTGCCCGGTATCTGAATTTACCTTTTGTTAAAGGTGTTATTGTCGTAGAAGTGGAAAAGGGCAGTTCCGGAGATAAAGCAGGAATTAAAATTGAGGATATTATTTTAGCAGTAAATGGTGTCCAAATAACCAGTGCACAGGATATTAAAAATGTCATTTTAGATCAGGATATTCGTTCTGGAGATAGAATAACTGTTAAAATTTATAGGGATGGAGTAAGAAAACAGATCAGATTGAAATTAGAAAAAGTAAATAATTCTTATTATTATTAATGATTGTTAAAGAAGGATTTCCATTTATATTTGGCTTTTTAATTTTAACCATCGTTGTGCGTCTGGTCGGGTACTTTTTAGAATTTTCTATCCTATTGGATAGTGCTGCAATTCCGGGATTATTATTATTATTCTGTTTAAATTTTTTCAGAGATCCGAAAAGGAAAATCCCTAAGGGAAAAGGAATCCTTGTTTCACCTGCCGATGGAAAAATATTACAAATTAAATCTGTTGACGATCCTGATATTGGAAAAGCAAACTTAGTTTCAATATTTTTAAATGTATTTAATGTACATGTAAATCGGACTCCTGTTGGTGGTTCAGTCCAGAAAGTGGAATACAAAAAAGGAAAATTTATAGCTGCTTTCAATCACTCAGCATCCGATAAAAATGAGCAGTCAACTCTTCATATAAATTCACAAATGGGAATGATTAAAGTTAAACAAATAGCGGGCCTTTTGGCTCGACGAATCCGTTGTTATGTAAAAAAGGGAGCTCAATTAAATACGGGAGATAAATTCGGGTTTATCATGTTTGGATCAAGGGTGGATATTATTCTTCCAGAATACATAGATTTAAGGGTGAAATTGGGACAAAAAGTCAAGGGTGGAGAATCTATCATTGGAAAAAATAATGAGACTAAAACATAAACCAAATCAACTAAAACGAAAACGGTTTGACAAAAGGGTAATCCCAAATTTGTTAACGGTAATAAACATGTTTTTAGGATTTTTTTCTATTGGATTACTCTTCAGTGGAAGACCGGTTCACGCTGGATGGATTATTCTTATTGCCGGAGCTTTTGATGCTGTGGACGGAAAAATAGCGAGACTGTTAAATATTCCTTCAAGGTTCGGCACCGAATTTGATTCTTTCGCTGATACAATTTCATTTTGTGCATCCCCATCCTTATTAATCTATACGGTTTATGTTCATGGGATGGATCCTCTTTTAGCCGGAATCATCAGTTTTATGCCACTCATGTTTGGCACAATTAGATTGGCACGTTTCAATATAGATTATTCAGAGAAACAAACCTTTTTTACGGGACTTCCTACACCGGTAAATGCATTATCGCTTTACGGATTCATGCTGTTTCATTACCAATTAAATGGGACGATGGGAGACCCAAGGGTCATTCTTGTTTTGATGGTTATTCTTAGCTTCCTCATGGTTAGTCCGCTGCGATTCAATAAACTCCCCTTGTTATCTTTTAAAAAAGGAAAAACGAATTCCATTAGATTGATTGGGTTAGCCATTTTAATATTTACCCTTCTCTTATGGAGAGGATTGATATTATTTCCTTTTCTGATGGGGTATATTATCTATAATATTATGAATTGGGTTATAAAAAATAGACTCACTGCATCTGAAATTAAGGATTTTAAAAACTAGGCAGATCCCAATGAATAAACGAACACTTGGATTCATTTTTATCGTACTTTTCAGCGGTGCAGTAATCGGTTCTGTGCTGGGTGAACTCATTGGTTGGATAATGCCGGATGGTGTTGTAAAGAAATTTTTTCTCACGGGAATTGAATTAGATTTAGCCGGATTAAGCGGTTTTGATTCAGGAGTTATGGTCCTTAATTTAATTGTATTAACTCTTAAGTTCGGGTTGTCGGTTTCATTGAATTTTATAGGGTTGGTGGGATTGGCAACAGCCTATTATTTCTTAAGATATTTTCGGTAATGGATATAAGGAATATTATCACTGTGAATTGTGCAATAATTTAATTTAAAGGAGCAGGTATACTTCATGAATATAGTAAAAGCAATGTTTAATCTTGGACCATGGGAAATCATCCTTATTTTATTGGTGGTTTTACTTTTGTTTGGTGCAAAAAGGCTTCCGGAACTTGCCAAAGCTTTAGCTCAGGGAATCAAAGAATTTAAAGGAGGCATGAAAGATGTGAAGCAGGAGATTGAAGATGCTACCGCAAATGATGACTCTAATTCAGAGATTGAAAAGGAAAAAAATCAATCGGCTGAATAATTTTATTTTGTATCTATATTGATGAATTATTGATATTCATTAAAACTTAATCCTTTTTAACTTGTAACTCTCGAGTATGAAATTTGCAAATCCCTGGTATTTATGTGCATTATTGCTCATTCCTCTAATGGAAATCTGGTATCGAAAATATGGCAAAAGCAAAGAAAGTGTCATAAATATATCTTCAAAAGAATTGATGATAGAATCTTTCATTACCGGTGGAAAATACAGACATTTGATTTTAAGAGTACTAGGTTTAATTCTGTTATGTCTTATCATTCTTGGTCTTGCCAGGCCTCAACATGTGGACACATTAGAAAAAACCAAAGTGGAGGTAGTTGATATTGTTCTGGTTTTAGATATTTCCAGCAGTATGCTGGCGGAAGATTTTAAACCCAATAGACTGGAAGCAGTCAAAAGAACTGCTGCACAATTTATCGAAAGTCGTTCCGGTGATAGAGTTGCATTGTTGGTCTTTGCTGGAGAAACATTTATTCAATGTCCTCTCACAGTTGATACGGAAGTTATTGGAAACTTATTAAGTGAAGTGACTGTTGCAGAGAGGGCTTATGACGGTACCGCAATCGGTATGGCAATTGTCAACGCAGTGAACAGACTTCGAGGAAGCACAGCCAAAAGTAAGGTAATGGTTCTGTTATCAGATGGAAGCAACAACGCTGGAGAACTGGACCCCCTGACAGCCGCAGATATTGCAACTGAATTTGACATAAAGATTTACACAATTGGAGCGGGAACAAATCAGGCGACTACATTTATAACAAATCGAGGATATGTTAAAAATGAAATTGATGAAGAAACATTGAAAGAAATTGCCGCTCGAACTAAGGGCAAATATTTCCGTGCTACAGATGAGGAATCCCTGAGAGATGTTTATTCTGAAATTGACAATTTGGAGAGAACAGAAATTGAAGTAAAGGAATACACACGGTATAGGGAACTATATAGTGTATTTTTTATTCCAGCATTGGTCATCGGCCTGTTCCATGAAATCTTGGAAAGGTTCATTTTTAAAAGAGGAATATAATGGATGTAAGATATCCCGTTGTATTTATCTTTCTGGTTGTGCTTGGCATTATCCTGTTTTTTGGAAAAAAAAGAAAGTCTATAACAAGTATGTTAAACATTCAATCTAACAATATAAAAGACCAATTATTTGGAAATATAGATTTCAATAAGACAAATTGGCAAAAACGATGTCGTTTAGCGGGACTACTGTTTTTAATAATCTCTGCTTCTGGTATCCAGATTGGGACACAAGTGAAACCGGTGGAGCGAAAAGGAGTTGATTTAATATTTTCTATGGATGTTTCCGTTAGTATGAATGCTGAAGACGTAAAACCAAGCCGACTTGAAAAAGCAAAATTTGAGATTTCACAAATCATTCGCCAGCTCACAGGTGACCGTGTGGGAATCATCGTTTTTGCCGGAGCCAGTCACCTTTATTTACCCCTTACTTCTGATTACGAAGCCGCAATTTTATTTTTAAACGAGATAGATACGGAAATGATTTCCACACAGGGAACTGCCATCAGTTCTGCCCTTAATACGGGACTTTCTGCATTTTCAGATGAGAGTGAAAAATTCAAAGTATTAATTTTGGTCACGGATGGAGAGGACCATGAAGGAGAAGCAATTGGAATTGCAGAAAAAGCAGCCCAGACCGGAATCATCATCCACACTGTCGGGGTTGGTTCCGTTTCGGGATCACTCATTCCGGTTTTGGATAAAGAAACAGGAGACACGTCATACAAGAAAGATCGTCGGGGAAAATTTATTACATCCACCTTGAATGAAGGGGTCCTACAGAATATTGCCCGAGCAGGTAACGGTATTTATGTGCGATTTGACAATCGTGCAGCGAATTATAAGACAATCTCTCAAGAAATAAACCAGATGGAGAAAAAAACCATAAGCACTCATGAGTTTTCTGAATATGAGGATCAATTTCAATTATTTGGAGTTATATCCTTATCCATGTTTTTAGCTGCATTTTTTATTCCGACAAAAAAAATAACTTCAAATGAGTCGGAGGAATTTAATTGAAGTTTAATAGAATATTATTTTTAATCATTTTTTCTCTTTCGAGCACGATTTTAATAGCTGTTGATGATAAGGGTGTTCGCTATTTTAAGAATGGAGAATTTGAAAAAGCTCTGGGATATTATGAATCCATTTTGAGAAAACAAGTTGATAATAAAGAAGCGCAATTTGGATTAGGGACAACGTCATTTCAGACTCAGGACTTTATTGCATCTGAAGAAGCATTCAAGCAAGTATTGGAATCGGAAGATACTGAATTGCAATCTAAGGCGCATTACAACCTTGGCAATCTCTATTTTCAAAATCAGAAACTTGAAGAAAGTCTCGCCCATTATAAAAAATCAATTGAATTAAATCCTGCAGATCCAGAAGCAAAGTGGAATTATGAATTTGTTCAAAGAATGATGCAGGAACAATCTCAAAAAAACAAAGAATCGGATAATGACTCTCAGGAAAAAGACGAGAAAAACCCACAGGACAATCAATCACAAGATCAGAAGAAAGAGAAAAATAAAGAAAACCAGTCAGAAAAACAGAATGATGATGACTCTCAGGAAAACCATTCTGAACAAGCGGGAAAAAAAGAGCCAAACCAGGAACAAAACAAGGATAAAAACACTAACAATTCACAAAAAGAAGATACAAATAACAAACCCCAGGAACAAATCCAACCCGAGCCAACCCCGGCTGAAAAGAATGAAGAAGGAGCCGATTCACTAAAAAACAAGATGAATGCGCAAGCCATTCTCAATGCATTAAAGGATAAAGAAAAAATTAATAAAAGACGCCAAATGAAAAATGTGAAATCCAGAAAAACGGAAAAGGATTGGTAACCAATTATGAATCCAGTGGTTTATTTTTTGAAATATATTATTAATTATCTACCGTTATTGTTTGTTATTCAATTGGCTTTTGGAGTAACTGTAAATGCAACGGTTGACCAAAATAAATTAACCTTAGATAATGTATTTGAATTCAAGGTTGATGCTATAGACGGTAGTGCATTACCACAGGTGGATATATCACCATTAAAGAAAAATTTTATAGTGGTAAACGGCCCCAGTCAGCAAACCAATATATCATGGATAAATGGGAAAAGGGCATCTATACATGGACTGTCCTGGACGTTATCTCCGAAGAAGATAGGAACATTATTTCTGCCCGCATTGACAGTGACCGTAGGAAAATCAAAACTCAAAACAAAACCGATAAAATTACATGTATCAAAAAATCCTGTTAGTTCGAAATCAGGGAATTCCCAATCTTATTTTATTCGAGTGGAATTGGATAAGGATACAGCATTTTTAGGAGAACAAATCACTGTTACCTATCAATTATTTACCCGCACGGATTTATCCATAGAAAGTGTTGATTTACCTGAATTTGTTGGGTTTTGGACGGAAAGTTTGTATTCTCCAAGACAGATAAATATGCGGGAGGTATCCTACAACGGAGTTCGATATAAAAAAGCAAAATTATATACTGTCGCTTTGTTTCCGACGAAAATAGGAAAAATTACTATAGCTCCCTATACAATTAATTCAAAAGTCTATGTGGAGAATAAGAAATCAAAAAGGCGAGATCATTTTTTTGATGTTTTTGATTCATATTCTTCCAGGCAGGCGATTCGAAAAGTGATAAAATCTGAAACAAAAACAATTAATGTACTGCCATACCCTGATGGTAAACCTGATGATTTTACCGGAGCAGTGGGGAATTATACTGTTAAAACGTCCGTAGATGTTCAAAAGGTAAAAGCGAATGAAGCATTAACTTTTAATATCGAAGTGAAAGGAATGGGAAATCTTTCATTGTTCAGTTTGCCGGAATTAGCATTTCCAAAAACATTAGAGGTGTTTCCGCCGGTAAGTGAAATAAATAAAGATTCATTTCGCGATGAGATCTCGGGAACATTACAATGGGAGTATGTGGTTATTCCCCGTCAATCAGGTAGGTTTAATCTTCCTAGAGTAGAACTTCCTTTCTTTGACCCAAAGACTACCACATGGAAAAGAGCTAAAGCTCACTCAATTCAGATTTCGGTTTCTCCCGGGTCTGTTCCCATCGGTTCTCCGGAGGGTTTAACAAAACAGGAGGTAGCACTGCTTGGGAAAGATATTCGTTATCACAGAACAACAGTACCCAAATGGAATCAGAAAAAACGTTTACCTATTGTGGCAGTTTTATTTTATTCTTTTGCTGTTTGTGGTTTTATTTTTCCCAGCATGGTAAACACCTACCAGAAAAAACACTTTGAAGGGATGGACGTACGCCAATCCAAAAAAGCGCTTAAAAAGGCGTTAAGTTCCCTTCAAAATTGGGGAGAGAATGAAATTGATATGAGTGCTTCCGTCCTTTATACATATTTAAAAGAAAAATTTTATCTCCAAACTGACAAGATGGATCCAACCACGGTTCAGACAATTCTGGGAAATTATATCCCTGAACATGAAATGAATGAATTAATTCAGTTATTATACCGATGTGATGCGGGTCGTTTTTCTCCTCAAACGGTAACATTTAAAAATGATATTATCCCTGCCGCAATTTCTATTTTGAAGAAGATTGATAAATATGGCGTATAGATATATTATTTGTTTAGTCATATCCTTTGGATTAAGTCAAAATGCAGATTCATTATTTATGCAGGGCAGCTCTTATTTGGAATCAGGAAAATATGAGAAAGCGGTTGTGATGTTTGAAACAATATTAAATCAGGGATTTTTCCATGAAGATCTATACTATAATTTGGGAAATTCATACTACAGGTCAGGGAGTTATGGTCAAACAATTTGGGCTTACGAAAAAGCTATGGAATTAAATCCTCTGGATGGAGATACAAAATTCAATCTTGCCATTGCTAACACTTATGTAAAAGATCGAATTCCAGTCCCCGAAACTCTTTTCCTTCTCAAGTGGTACAGGTTGCTCAAATCTTCTTTAACGTTTTCCCAATTTTTATCTATTTCAGCTTTATTTATTCTGTTGGCCTCGATTTATTACCTTGTGGTCAAAGTTTTTCGAATTGATTTCAGTTGGCTTCCCTTTAAAATATTTTTATTTTGTTCATTTTTTCTACATGGGATTCTCCTCGATAAATATTGGGAAATATCAGAAAAAAATGAAGGAATTATCACTGCTTATGAAGTGGAAGCATTCTCGGGTCCTTTTGTCCGCAGTGATGCTGTTTTATTCAAAATGCATGAGGGGATTAAGGTATCCATTGACCATGACCAAGGAGGCTGGGTAGAAATATCATTATTGGATGGAAAAAAGGGTTGGATAAAAATCAATCAGTTGAGACTTTTATGAACCAATCAGGAGAAAATTTCTTGAAATGGAGCATAATGATGTTAATTGTCACTACACTTTTCTGTCAGACGAAGGAAGAATTTGATTCGTCCCGACTGAAGGATATTCCACCGAAATGGCCTCAAATAAACCATTCTTTTATAAAACATAAACCAGCATATCTGGATTCTTCAGTTTTGTATACAGCGCTGAAGAAAATGGACGGATTTAGAGTCCAAGTTTTTGCGACCCGGTTTTCCCATTCTGCTGATAGTATGAAAGCTGTCCTGGAGGAAAGAGTAAATGATGATGTGTTTATTGTCTTTGATGCTCCGGTTTACAAGATAAGAGTGGGAAACTTTGTCTCTCGGAATAAAGCAGAAAATATGAAAATAAGTTTAGTTAAACATGGTTATGATACCGCCTGGATAGTCCGTTCAAAAGTATTCGCTAGAAAATATCAGTTGATTGAGACGAGAAAACACTAATAACTTTTAAACTTGAATTTGTTTATTCGTGAACTTTTGAATTATTGTAAGATTCAACAAAATATTCTGGGGCCGTAGCTCAGTTGGGAGAGCGCCTGAATGGCATTCAGGAGGTCGTCGGTTCGATCCCGTCCGGCTCCACTGAATATTTTTAGTAAAAGTAGGATAGTATCGAAGGATATATGAGTGTGAATTCAAAATTGGTTTATTCGACAGATCCCGACCTGTGTTTAGATGGAAAAGAAACAAAAAATAATATTGCTAATTCTGATCAGGATTTACGCATTTGGTTGGAAAACAAACCTGGGGGGAAAAAAGCAACCATAGTGCGGGGATTTAACGGTTCTAAAATGGAATTGAAAAAATTGGGTAAAATATTAAGATCTTTGTGCCACGTGGGAGGAACAGAAAAGAAAGGAGAAATCATGATACAGGGGAATGTAAGAAATCAGGTCTATGACTATTTAATTAAAAATGGATATAATGCTAAATTAAGCGGTGGATAATAGGAAAATAAAATTGAAAGGAAGTTATGAATCATTTGAAAAATAAGAGCGGATTGGTCTTTACTCTCATCGTTTCAGGGTTATTTTTCTCCTGTACGGGTTCGGAAAAACGAGACCTTAAGGGAACCCTATCTTTTGTCTTATCTGCTAATGTTAGGGCCCAATTCGACCCCTGCGGCTGAAAGAATAACCCTCTTGGCGGTCTGCCAAGAAAATTAACATATATTAATGGGTTGAGAGAGCAGGGAAAAGATCCGGTAATTCTGGATGCAGGAGAGGTGTTGTTCACGTCGCCCCTTGTGTTGGATAACACTCGGTCTGCTGATGAATATAAAGCGAAAAATATCATCAAAGGGTATGAGGAGATTGGGTGTGATGCAATCAATATTGGAGGATATGAACTTGCTGGAGGCGTTAAATTTTTACAGAGCATAATGGATGCAACGGATATTCCATTTATTTCTGCAAATCTTCGTATTAAATCTACCGGAAAATTATTTACTGACCCATATGTGATTGTTGACCGTGAACCTTTCAGAATCGGCATCATTGGACTTACAAATCTTCTGAAGGATGGAAACAAGTATATCGTAATGGATGACATATATGATTCAGGGAAGAAATACATGAAGGAAATCCGGAGAAAAGCTGATTTAGTGGTCATACTGGTGAATGCTGACAAAAAAGAAAAACAGGTTTTGCAGGATGAGTTCAGGGATGCGGATTACATTGTGATGAGCAGGGATATATCTAGGACAAAACAGGGACAACCTCCGGCGAAAAATTTGCCACCAATTTATTGTCCCGGAAAGCAGGGGAAATACATGGCATTTATGGAAATGGACATTACTCACATTGACTCACCACACGTGGATGTCAGCTATTATAACAAGCAGATACAGACTTCTGAACGGCGGATTGCAAACTATCAAAAGAGGAACCCTGAGATACCTCTCAAAGAATTATATACGGAAAACCAAGCTATTTATAGTCAAATTGTGACCTTGGAAAAGCAAATGCTGGATGCCAAAAACACAATAGCCAATGCGAATAACAAGATAGAATTTGAACTGATCCCAATGAGCAGGAAGATCCCGGATGACCCGAAAATGCTTACATTTGTTGACGATATTTTATCAAAGGATAAACAATTAAGGGACAACTCTTTTTCACCTATTATTAAGAAGAAATGACCATCGATTCCCCCCTGCGCCAAAGTGTGTTTATTCTAACCATTTCATCTATTTTTTCTATTGGCTATAATACCATACGTTTGGACAGTCTTGACCTCATCTATGAAAAGCCGGCGGACGCAGGAATTAGTAAACTTGACTCTCTTCTTGCTGCTGAGACCATTTTGGTTGCACCGGTTATGGTTGACCTTGAACTGGCGAAAAAGATGTACGACCTTGGTATTATGTTTGTAGATGCACGGGATAAAGATGAATACGATGAAAGTCATATCACAGGGGCTATTCTTGAACCTACCATTGCAGGTGAATTAACAAAGAATTTTCCTCCAGACAAACCACTCATCACCTATTGTAGCGGGGGACACTGTGACTTGAGTTTTGAACTTGCAATGGAACTTATGGAAGAATGGAATTATGAAAAAGTGTTCGTCTATGAAGGGGGACTTCCGGAATGGGAAGAAGCTGGGTATCCGGTGCACAGGTAAGAATGAATTATTTGCAAAACAAATGGATTTCTCTGGTATTCCGTCTCTTTTTAGGTGCGATGTTCATGTATGCCAGTTTGGATAAAATCAATGATCCAGAAACATTTTCAGGTGACATAAGAGCCTATCAAATTGTTCCGTTTGGATTGGAAAATTCTGTGGCTATCATTCTACCGTGGTTAGAACTATTGATTGGCATTGGCCTAGTTATCGGAGTTATGGTTGATGGTTCCGCTCTCATATCTATGGGTTTACTGGTGGTATTTATTATAGCTATCAGTTCTGCAATTTTACGAGGATATAACATTGATTGTGGATGTGGATTAAAAGAAGGGGAAGTAGTGGGTACCCAAAAATTGCTGGAAAATACTATTTTCTTTTTAATGGGATTGTTCATTATAAACAGACCCTCAACATTGTATGAAATTTTTCCTAAATCGGATTGACCAGAAGTAAATAAGACTTTAACTTTGGTCCCTAATTTGCGAGAGTAGCTCAGCTGGTAGAGCACCACCTTGCCAAGGTGGATGTCGCGAGTTCGAACCTCGTCTCTCGCTCAATGCTCTGAATGGTGCATTTGTATTTTCATTTATACTGATGTTTAAACAACCCTCAAACCAGATACTCGTGAAATACCTTATATTTTCCATTATTTTATTTCTCTTTTCCAGCTGTTCACAAGAAGGGAAAAATCCGATCTTAATGTCAAGAGAAGAACCAATCAATTTTTCTTTGACAACTGCTGATCACATTCTGGATGCCACGGATCATGTCCTTTATAAGGCAAATAGAATATTGAAAAATATTTATAAAATTGGACCATCCCAAAAATCATTTAAAAACACACTTCTTCCATTAGACGATATGGGCAATATTATTGAAAATGTATGGAGTCCTGTCAGTCTGCTGGCATTTACTCACCCAGATAATGGCATAAGGGATGCAGGGCTCAAAGCCAGTCAGAAAATTGAGGAATTTCTCAATTCTATTTCAGTGGATGAAAAACTGTATAATGCAATTGATGTTTTTTCTAAAAATGCCAATGGAAAAATGCTTTCAGGTTTGGAGAAGAAATTTTTAGTCGAAACACTTAGGGATTTTAACCGTAGTGGTTTTGGTCATGGTGAAAGAGTGCGAAATCGAGTAAAAACCATTTTAGATCAATTAACTTCTTTAGGCTTGAAATTTGAAAAAAATATATCAGAATCCAAAGATACACTATTTCTAAAGGAACACCATATGGTGGGACTCTCTGAAGATTATTGTGAAAATCGAAAAAAAGAAAACGGTATTTATACGATTGATCTGTCTTACCCAAGTTATTTACCATTTATGAAATATGCAGAATCCGACAGTGCCAGGAAAGCTCTTCGTTTTATGTATTGGAATCGTGCATCGGATAAAAATCTTTCGATCTTGGATTCGTTAATTCTTATTAGAAATCAATTAGCTGAAATATTGGATTATCCCTCATATGCGGATTACGCTACAGAAATATTGATGTCGGAAAATGCAAACCGTGTTTGGGAATTTGAGAAATCCCTACATGAAATGATTATGCCAAAGGCTTTGGATGATTACAATAGAATGCTGGAAATGAAATCTCATGAAACCGGAAGATATGAATCAGTGATTGAATCTTGGGAATATGATCGATATGAACATTTACTGAAACTGAAACAGTTCCGTTTGGATAGCAAAAAGATCAGCGAATATTTTGAATTAACTGGGGTAATAAACGGATTATTTGAAATTTGCACCCAATTGTTTGGAATTGAATTCAGTCAGATTGATAATCCATCTGTCTGGCATGAAGAAGTGACCCTATATGAGGTTTATGAGAAAGCTGACAGTATTTTAATAGGAAGGTTTTATCTGGATTTATTTCCCCGGGCTGACAAATATTCCCATGCTGCAGCTTTTAGTGTCACCATGGGTAAACTATTGGAGAACGAATACCAGATACCTGCAACAGCATTGGTATGCAATTTTCCTCCTCCACAGAATGGAAAACCCTCTCTTTTACCCCATGAGGATGTGGAAACATTTTTCCACGAATTCGGGCATTTACTACATGATATACTGACCGTGTCTCCCTTACAATATTATTCTGGGACCAGTGTTTTACAGGATTTTGTGGAGGCTCCATCCCAAATCCTGGAGAATTGGGTTTGGGAAAAGGAGATTTTAAAATTGTTTGCCCATCATTATGAAACAGGAGAAGTGATTCCTGACAGATTAGTCAATAAAATGATTGCGGCGAAAAATGTGAATTCAGGTCTTAACACGCTACAGCAAATATTTTACGGTGTTTATGATTTCACTCTTCATGATGAATTTGATCCTTTTGGAGAATTTAATACAACAGATCTTGCTGAATTACTACAGAACGAAATCACTTTATATCCCTATCTTGATGGAACTCACATGCAAGCGTCATTTGGTCATTTGGTAGGATATGAAGCAGCATATTATGGTTATTTATGGTCTAAAGTGTATGCTCAGGATATGTATTCAGTTTTTAAGAAAAATGGCATTCTTGACCCGGAGACAGGCAGACGATTTCGAAAAGTAATTTTTGAACCAGGAGGAACGGTTCATCCTAAATTCCTGATTCAAGAGTTTTTAGGAAGGGAACCAAACATGGATGCATTTTTGACCAGTCTGGGAATCCAGCCAAATTGATTTAACTAAAGCAACGGAGAGAAAAATAAATGAAAAATGGTTCTTCAAAACATGGATTTAGACAGATTAGTGAAAGGGAGATAAAAGAAATATCATCTTTTTCCCGACGGTTTATCCATGAACAGAGTGGAGCTGAACTGCTTCACTTTGAAAATACAGATAAAAATAAAGTGTTTGTTGCAGGATTTAAAACTCCTCCGGATAATAGTTACGGAATACCTCATATTTTAGAACATTGTGTTTTAAATGGGTCTAGAAAATTCCATTGTAAAGAACCTTTTGTTGAATTGCTGAAAGGTTCCATGCAAACATTTACAAATGCTATGACCTATCCTGATAAAACAGTGTATCCGGTTGCCAGTACCAATGATCAGGATTTTTTCAATTTAATGGATGTGTATATGGATGCAGTGTTTTTCCCAAATATTTATTCAAATCCTGATATTTTCAGACAGGAGGGGTGGCACTATGAGTTGAGTGGACCAGAAGAAGATCTGAATATAAAAGGTGTCGTTTATAACGAAATGGAAGGAGCATTTTCATCCCCTGAACAGGTTCTATTTCGCTCCATCAGACAAAACCTTCTCCCGGACACAATTTATTCAAATGAGTCCGGGGGAGACCCTGATGTTATTCCAAATTTGACCTACGAAGATTTTATTGCATTTCATAAAAAATATTATCATCCTTCAAATTGTAAAATTCTGTTATATGGTGACGGGAAAATCGAAGAACAATTGGCCTTTTTAAATGAAGGATACCTTGACCAGTTTCAACGGAGGGAGATGAACCATGGTTCATGGGTTCAGCGAAATATTCAAGAAAAGAAATCTGTTGAATTAGTTTACCCCTTATCTGAGGAAGAATCTGAGAAAGGCAAAGCATATCTGAATCTCAGTTTTGTCACAGGAAGCTATTTGGACCCGAAAACAATTTTAGGATTAGAAATTCTCAATCATATTCTATTGGGAACTCCTGCGGCACCTCTAAAAAATGCATTATTAAAAGCTAAAATAGGAAAGGATATATTTGGACAGTTTGATGAAGAATTATTACAACCGATTTTCTCCATTACTGTTAAACATACTGACCCGGATAAAAGAGGTGAATTTGAGAAAATTATTATGGATACTCTCGCTTCATTAGTAGACAAAGGATTGAATGAAAAGGTTGTTAGGGCATCAGTGAATATTAAGGAATTTGAATTGAGAGAGGCAGAATTTGGAGGTTTTCCAAAGGGCTTAGTTTTTACACTTACAGCACTATCACACTGGATGTATTCTGAAAAGCCTATTGAAATCCTGGAATTTGAAACACCTTTGAAGACAATAAAGGAGAATGTGAAAAAGGGATATTTTGAGGCCCTGATACGAAATCATTTATTAGACAATCACCATAAGATCACCGTCACATTGCTCCCGGAAAAGGGACTCACAGAAAAAAGGGTTCAAGAGAAAGAGGCCCATCTTGAAAGATTCAAATCTGAATTGACACAAGATGAAATTAATACCTATGTAGAAAAAACAAAAACATTACTGGAAAGGCAAATCACCGAAGATTCTGAAGAGGATTTGAAAACTATTCCTCTGCTCAATTTATCGGATTTGAATAAAAGGGCGGAGAGGATCTCTTTAATTCACGATGAGGTAGAGAGTACTCTGACTCTTCTTCACACAGGGGAAACAAGGGGAATTGGTTATCTGAAATACTTTTTTGATACAACGATCGTCCCACAGGAACAATTATCCTATCTATCCCTCCTTATCTCTCTATTAGGTAAGGTAAATACAACCAATTATTCCTATGGTGAGTTATCAAATGAAATCCTGTTTCATACAGGGGGAATCGGATTTTCTCTGGATACTTTTCAACCGATGAATAGTGAAGAATTTCACCCGAAATTGACTGTTTCCACAAAAGCATTGAATCCCAAAATCCCTGAGTCCAACAGGCTGATAACAGAAATTATGTCGCAGACAAAATTTGACGACAGGGAAAGAATTAGGGAAATTATTCAGGAATTAAAATCCCGCATGGAAATGATAATAATGAATTCCGGACACCAGGTGGCTTCAATGCGCTTATTATCTTATCTCAGTTCAATGGGAATGTACCATGAAATAACGGGAGGGCTTGAGTTTTACCGCTTTGTTTCACGACTTGATAAAGATTTTGATGGTCAATTTGACAGTATTAAAGTAATACTTGAAAATATTTTAGTATCGCTCTATAATAAAAGGGATTTAGTTGTTGGAATGACAACAGAAAATGATAAGATAAGCAGATTGAAATTAAATTTGAAAGATTTTATTTCAAATGTTCCGGATAATAAATTTACTATGAGTCCATTACAATTTTCACCGAAAATTCGAAATGAAGGTCTGGCAACACCCACACGGGTACAGTATGTAGCACAGGGATATAATTTCAGAAAATTGGGATTTCAATATTCCGGAGCATTGACCGTCTTCAGCAGGATAGCGGGGTTAGATTATTTATGGAATAAAGTGAGAGTTCAGGGTGGGGCATACGGTTCGTTTGTCTCCCTGGGAAGAAATGGAGATACGGTCTTTTCTTCCTATCGTGACCCTAATTTAAAGAAGACACTAAAGGCTTTTCATGGGATTAAGGAATATTTAGCCCAATTTAATCCAACGGATCGGGAAATGCGAAAATATATAATCGGTTCTGTCTCTGCTCTGGATAAACCTTTAACACCGCTCATGAAAGGGTCTATTGGGACCGCCCGTTTCTTTAAGAAAATTGATGAAAAATTAATTCAGGCTCACCGAGAAGAAGTCATGGGGGCAAAACCGGAACATATTCGTGATATCGCAGAATTGGTTGAGGTCGTTTTGGATAAGAAAGTGATCTGTGTGGTGGGAAACGAAGGGAAACTTCAGGAAGAGGAATCAATTTTTGGAGAGATCGTCCCCGTTTTTAATTGAATATGATCCTTCTAAAACCTCCGGATTTTTAAAAAGATCGAGGTCGAATATGATGGAAGCAATCTCTTGTGCTGTATCATCATCAGAAAGTCCTGATGATTTTAAAGCTAACCAAGCATCCGATAATATGTTTAGATCTTTGTCATTATTGAATATTTCATCGAGAAAAACTGCTGGAACTTCAAAATCCCGGAGACGCTGATACATGTTTAATTTTTCCAGCTTCATTAGTAAAATTACTGTGATAAAGAATTAGATAAAATAATTATGTGAATTTTGTATGAATAGAAAAACGAAATGTAAATTTAGTCTCTTCATTTTTAGTTTATCTATTGAATTGGCGTCGTACCCAAGTGGCTTAAGGGGGCGGTTTGCAAAACCGTTATTCACCGGTTCGAATCCGGTCGACGCCTCTCTATATTATTGATGCCCGGGTGGTGGAATTGGTAGACACAAGGGACTTAAAATCCCTCGGATGTATAATCCGTGACGGTTCGAGTCCGTCCCCGGGTACTTTCTAAAATACCCACTCATCTTGTTTTAGCAGTAGTAGAGTTTGTGCAGAATATGAAAATGGTGTTTTTGAAATAGTTTTTTTAAAAAAATAATAAGGATATATTAATGAACAAAATTATTTTACTATTTATTGTTCTATCTGTGGAATTTGGTTATGCCCAGATTG
>CAZBBE010000003.1:0-36230 GCA_964489755.1 uncultured bacterium
TTTGATGGCATCATGAAAAAACTGGACCCACACTCAGTTTATATTCCCCCAAAGGAACTGGAAGAGATAGACGAAAAATTTAAAGGTAAGTTTCAGGGTATAGGCATAGAGTTTGATATATTAAACGGGTATATTACCGTTATTACTCCCGTTGCGGACAGTCCATCAGAGCGCGCTGGGTTACAACCAGGAGATCAAATCGTTGAGATTAACGGAGAGGACGCATACGAAATAAAAAAAGACCAGGTTTTTGAAAAACTTAGAGGAAAAAAGGGAACGTCAGTTGATATCACGATACGAAGAATAGGGGCCCCTAAGCCATTCGAAGTTACCATTGTCAGGGACAATATCCCCATTTACAGCGTGTGGGCCGAGACAATGATCGACGACTCCACTGGATATGTTCGCCTCACAAGATTTTCAGCAACAACTGGACAGGAAGTGGAAAAGGCAATAAAACGACTAAAATCAAAAGGAATGAAAAGACTTTTGTTTGATCTTCGAAATAACAGCGGAGGGTACCTGGAACAGGCTGCTAGCGTTGCTGATTTATTTATTTTGACAAAAGACACAATCGTTTATACAAAAGGGAAAAAAATCACCACAGAACAGGTCTTTCTGGCTAATCCGCTTATAGGAGAAAGCGATCTCCCTTTAATTATTTTAGTAAACAGGGGAAGTGCCAGCGCCAGTGAAATTGTTTCCGGAGCGATTCAGGACCTTGACAGGGGCCTTATTATCGGAGAAACAACGTTTGGGAAAGGATTGGTCCAAAAACAGCTTCAACTAAGAGATGGCTCAGCCATACGGATTACAATAGCACGATATTTTACACCTAGCGGGAGGCTGATTCAAAGACCCTACGAAGAAGGAAAAGATAGGGCATACTATCTTGAACTATATTCAAATAATCGAGAATCAACGCTTGATTCTTTAAAGGCAATGCGCCCAAAATATAGGACAAGAAACGGGAGAGTCGTTTATGGGGGTGGAGGGATCACACCAGATATATATGTTCCCTACTCTTCAAAAATAAGCGGCTCGGTTCAAAAAATAATGGGGCACGCCAAAAGACCAATATTTAACTGGGCATCCTCTTATACAGCTAAACATAAACTAAACAAACAACTTGAAAATTATAAGTCCTTTAAAAGTGAGTGGTCGCTTCCGGCTGAACATTATCAAAACTTCCTCCGATATTTAGAAACAGAAAACATAAAAGCTGACACAGCCTACACAGACGAAGAGGCGATGCTTTTATCTTTGCGCATTAAATCTGAGATTGCTGGAGTTGTGTGGGGAAGAAACGAAGCGGTTGGTGTTCGGCTTTTGGGAGACAATCAGGTACAAGAGGGAATTAAATATTTTGATGAAGCCTCTGTTTTCATCAGTCATTCATTTTAAATTTAGTCACTGTATGTATAAGTTTTACATACTGAGAAAAATATATTTAACCCATAATAATGAATTTTGGAGGTATACATGGTAGAATACTTTGTTAATGGTGGTCCTTTTATGTGGCCCATTTTAATATCGCTTATTTTTGGACTGGGATTTTCTTTTGAAAGACTTTACTCCCTGCTGATGTCATCGGTTAACTCAAAGAGGTTTTTTCAGGAAGTGTCGGAAATACTAGACACCAGCGGAGCGGAGCCCGCCATAGAGTTATGTGAAAAAACACGGGGACCGGTTGCTGCAATTTTTCATGCAGGACTTGCCAGAAGGCATCGTGGCCTTTCTGAAGTTGAGAAAGCAATTCAGAATGCGGGACCGGTGGAAATGGCCTTCCTTGAGAGAAACATGATTTGGCTTAATGCGGTGATAACCATTGCTCCCATGATCGGATTTACCGGAACAGTAGTGGGAATGATAGGAGCCTTTGATGCCATTAAGGCAGCAAATGACATTTCCCCGGCAGTGGTGGCAGGGGGGATTTCACAGGCCCTATTAACTACCGCTTTTGGGTTGATTGTTGCGATGATAATTCAAATATTCCAAAACCTGTTTGTGAATCGAATAGACAGACTTATCCTTGACATGGAAGAGCACTCAGTTCAATTGGTAGACCATTTATACGAACTGGAGTCCAAAGAAAAATAGGGAAACAGTCCTGTGTCCATGAAAAAAAGGCGGTTTAAAGGAGGAGAAATACCCACATCCTCTATGGCAGACATTGCTTTTCTTTTGCTTATATTTTTTCTTGTAACCACCACGATAGATATGGACAAGGGGTTGGGCATTGTTCTTCCACCAGAAGGAGACACCATTGAAATCAGGAAAAAAAACATTCTAAACTGCCTAATAAACTCACAAGGAAAAGTGCTTTTAGGGGGAGACCCGGTAGAAACAAAAAATATCAGCCGAGTAGTAAAAAATAAAATGAAGGAAAACGAGAAGCTGATTATTTCTGTAAAAGCACATGAAAAAACCCGCTATAAAGATTATGTCGCTGTTATAGATCAACTGAAGACAGCGAATGCTAAAAGAATTTCCATAGCAGAAACGGCTGACTAATGTCATTTAATAGAAAAATTAAACTTAATACAGAGATCCCTACAGCCTCGATGCCTGACATTATTTTCATGTTACTTATTTTTTTCATGGTGACCACGGTTTTAAGAGAGTATTCGGGGCTTCCAATAAACCTTCCCAAAGCGAAAAGAATTGAAAAATTAAAATCAAAAAGACACACAACACATATTTGGGTCTCCAAGGAAGGATTAATTTCCATAGAAGACAAAAGGTATGATGTTACAGATGTACGCCACATTATGTATGATAAGAGAGCAACAGACCCACAGCTTGTTGTTTCATTAAAAGCAGACGAAGAAGCACGCATGGGGCTGGTTTCCGGTATTCATAATGAACTAAGAAAAGCAGACGCCTTAAAACTCAACTATTCAACAAAAACCGCGGTTGACTAATGAAGGCTATTGAACACACCGGTTCATTAAGAACCACATATCCACTCGCTGTGAGGACAACGTCTCTCACCTCTGTTGTTCTACTCATTTTTTTATTTCTTTTGTTTCCTCGGTTTGGAGGCAAAATGACCCTGGAAGAGCAGGCACAAATTATAATTGAGCAGATTGATATCCCACAAACTCAGCAAATAGATCGCCCACCACCACCAGCACGGCCCTCCATTCCAATTGAGTCAGAAAGTGAGGATATTTCTGACGATCTTACCATGGACGAGCTGGACCTAGAAAACTTTGAAGCGTGGGACGCACCACCACCGCCACCTGAAGGCCCGCGGGTAAAGTTTATTCCATACGACGACCCACCGGTTCCAAAAACGCCCATTAGACCAGAATACCCCGAGATTGCCCAGGAGGCAGGAATTGAAGGAACGGTTTATGTTCAGGCTTTTATCGATAAAAAGGGGCGCGTAAAGGAAGTTAGTATTGTAAAAGGTATTCCAAATACCGGACTAAATGAGGCCGCCATGGATGCAATACGAAAAACCCGCTTTCGCCCGGCCAAACAGCGAGAACGGGCCGTGGGGGTTTATATTTCAATACCGGTCCATTTTAAACTGAAAAATTAATTGTAGTTTTTCAGCCAGTTCTTTTAAATAGTTTTCTAAACAATATTTTAATGGGATCATAATATCGGTCCACTACCCGTTCTTTCAGTGGAATAATCCCATTGTCGGTTATCTGAATATGTTCGGGACATACATCAGTACAGCAGCGGGTTATGTTACACATACCAGAGCCAAAAGAATTTTTTATACTGGAAATTCTGTCACCAGAGTCAAGAGGATGCATTTCCAGGCTGGCAATCCGAACCATAAAGCGCGGACCGATAAACTCATCTTTGCGGTCGTGGTCCCGAAGAACGTGACACACATTTTGGCATAAGTAGCACTCAATACATTTTCTGAATTCCTGAACCCTGTCCACATCTTCCTGCATCATCCGATAGTCACCGTTCTTATCTTTTGCCTTTGTATTAGGTGAAAACGGAGCAATTTTTTTATTTTGCTCGTAATTCCATGAAACATCTGTAACTATATCTTTTATGACGGGAAACGATTTAAGGGGCCGAACATAAATAGTTTCATCCTCGGAATATTCATTCAATCGAGTCATGCAGGACAGTCTGGGGCTTCCATTGATTTCTACACTGCAGGAACCACACTTACCTGCCTTACAGTTCCACCGTACCGCTAAGTCTCCTGCCTGCTCCGCCTGAATTCGGTGGATGACATCCAAAACGACCATTCCCTTGGTGACCTCAGTTTTATATGCAACCATTTTACCTGAAGTTTTATCACCACGATATATTTCAAAAAGCCTTAATGACACCCTACTTTTTCCTTTTCCGTTCTACTTTCACCTCAGATTCCAATTCTTCAATAGACAAATCTGCTATCCGCTTCAACTCTGAACTCGGCTCATCCCGCAAAACCTTTTTAATGTCCATTGAACCATCGTCATTTTTGTTCACCACAACATTATATTTCAGCCACTCACCCTGTTCTCCGGGAAAATCTACACGTGTGTGTGCTCCACGGCTTTCTTCCCGCATTAACGCAGACCGAGCAACGGCCTCTGAAGTTATTAAAAGGTTTTGTAAAGAAATAGCCTCATGCCAACCAGGATTAAACTGGCTGGCACCGGTGGCTTTCACCTTTTTGTAGTCATCCCAAAATTTAGTAAGTGCGTTAATTCCTTTGGTTAATAATTCCCCTGTCCGAACAATGCCCACATTGTTTTGCATTAATTTTTGAAGATACTCATGAAGCAAAAACGGGTTTTTACCTGTTTCTCGATTAAGAATATCAGTAGCATTTTTGATAATTATCGTTATTTGTTCTTCATTAGAAACAGGCATTTTTTCATTTGATTGAACATATTTAAATGCCCCCTCACCAGCGAGTTTTCCGAACACCAGCAAATCCGAAAGGGAGTTTCCACCCAAACGGTTTGCACCATGAACACCTCCAGAACACTCACCGCAGGCAAACAGCCCAGGAACTGTTGTCATTTGTGTGTCTGCATCTACAGACACACCACCCATAAAATAATGAAGAGTTGGTCCCACCTCCATGGGTTCTTTCGTGATATCTAACTCCGCGAGCACCTTAAACTGGTGGTACATGGATGGGAGCTTACGCTTGATATCTTCAGCGTTTCGTCGAGTAGCAATATCCAAAAAGGCACCACCATGAGGAGAACCCCTTCCTGCTCTTACCTCTTTTCGAATGGCACGGGCAACCACATCTCGTGTGAGAAGTTCTGGAGGTCTCCTTGCATCTTTGTCTCCACCCAGCCACCGTGACGCCTCCTCTTCTGTGTCTGCGGTTTCGGGAGCAAATCTTTTCGGAATATTGTTAAACATAAACCGTTTTTCTTCACTATTTACCAGAATACCCCCCTCGCCTCTGACTCCCTCAGTAACCAAGGTTCCCCTTACAGAGGGGGGCCACACCATTCCAGTTGGATGAAATTGAGTAAATTCCATATCTATCAATTCTGCCCCAGCCTCATAAGCCATACCATAGCCGTCACCAGAGTATTCCCAGGAATTAGAGGTAATCTCCCAACATTTCCCCCCGCCCCCTGTAGCAAGAATTACAGCTTTTGCTTTAAAAACAACAAAAGCACCGGAATCTCTCCACATACCCACCATACCGGAGATGCGGTTCTCGGCTTTCAATAAACCCAAACCAGAACACTCCATATATATTTCTATCCCCTGATGAATTCCCTTATCCTGAAGAGTACGAATAATTTCAAGCCCTGTACGATCACCAACATGTGCAAGCCGGGGATACCGATGACCACCAAAATTTCTTTGGTTTATGAGACCCGTTCCTGTTCTGTCAAAGACAGCACCCCACTCTTCAAGCTCCCTAACCCTATCGGGTGCCTGTTTTGCATGAAGCTCAGCCATTCGCCAATTGTTTAGAAACTTTCCTCCCCGCATTGTATCCCGAAAATGAACCTTCCAGTGATCACGGGAATCCACATTTCCAAGTGCCGCCGCAACGCCGCCCTCTGCCATTACAGTATGTGCTTTTCCCAAAAGAGATTTACATATCAATCCTGTACTTATACCACGCATAGAACATTCAATCGCAGCACGGATACCAGCGCCGCCAGCCCCCACGATAATAACATCGTGTTCTATTGTTTGAATTTCTGAAATATCCAGCACTAAAACTCCCAAGTGTTAAGATCAATCCACTGACCACTTGATACCATCCGGACATAAATATCAGAAAACGCAACCCAAACCATACTTATCCACGCCCAAAACATATGACGGCCATTCAACATAGACACACCTTTCCAAAGTCTGTACCGGATTGTTGGACTTCCATGAGGACAGGTAAGACAATCTTTATTTCCTCCAACAAGGTGCCTAAAGGCATGGCATCCAAATGTGTATCCGGCAAGCAAAACAGGATTAATTAAAAGAATAATTGAACCAATCCCAACCCCAAACTTACCACCCCTAAAAAGAGACATAATTCCATCGTAAGTAAGTATAACAATGATTGCGATCGCAATGTAAAGGGTATAGCGATGTAGATTTTGAAAAACGAAAAGGGCAGTTTCGCCCTTATACTTTTTTCTTGGAGTTCCCGAAACAGCGCAGGCTGGTGGTGTTAAAAAATAGGCTCTGTAATAAAATTTACGATAATAATAGCATGTCATCCTGAAAGATAAGGGCCCCGCAAGTATTAATATCGCAGGAGTAGCAGGAAAAAAACTGGGCCACCACCCGGGCCAGGAACCAAACCATGCATGATTAAGAGGAGCCACACCCTCAACACCTTGTTTTATAAAGATCAGCGGAGAGTAAAAAGGGGAAAGATATCCTCCAAACCCTTCCTGAAAAGCGCTCCACCAATAATAATTCCCCTGGAGCATTGCCCAGGTTGTGTAGACAACAAAGGCTAAAAACCCCAAACCTGTCCACAGCGGCTCTATCCACCAACGGTCTCTTCTGTCCGTAGATAAGAATCCAGAACTTGTCTGGATATTAAGATTTGTCATGCTAATTGGTGATGATTAATTTATACAGATAAAAAGATTAATTGTTTTAGGATTAAAAATTAACCTGAACAACTAATTGTTTAAAAGAGAATGCTCTTTAATGACCCATCAAATTCTACCTGCCAAAACCGCCCCCAGGTGACCGCCATAAAAAAGCAACCCAACTGCACAGGCCCCAAGCGTAAAATAGGTGATAGTTTTATATAGAGGTTCGGGTATTTTTTTATCCATTTTCCATCGCCAAACAAACAGACCCGAGAACAAAAACACAGATAATAATTGTATAGAGCCATGGGTGTCAAAAACAGGAAACGGGCTTTCAAAGTGTCCATATTCCCAGTCAGCAACAAGGCCGGTGACGATAGTAACAAAAGAAGAAATTATTCCCAGGAAAAGGTTCCACCACCCTGCAGATTCTAATTCAGTTTTTTTAAAAACGACATATAAAACATCAAAGAAATATCCAACAGAGAGCAGGGCAATTGGAAAATGAACAAATAAAGGATGTACTTCCGTTAATTCCACTTAGTCATACTGTTTTAATTTTACAGAACCGTAAATACTAACCAGGAACAACAATGCAAGACTATGGGTAAGCCACAAGAATGGTGTTTCAGGAATGAAATGATATTCGATACAATATATTCCTGTAAGAATAATTACGGTTACGATATGAAGAGTGTTCCGGGCTAATTGAGTCCCCATTTTTGTTACTAAAACATAAACGGAGATAAGCAGTCCAATTGAGACCACCCACCAGCCAAAAAACCTATACATTAATGTCAAATAGTTAGGCAAATGTTGATTTACGTTTTGAGAAAATAACGTATTGTAGGTCACTCCGAGAAGCTTTTCATTTGCTTCTTTGTCCAGAAGCCAGGGCTCATTGATTGCTACATAAAACACACCAAAGACCAGCGCACTCAATCCAATAATGAACATGGGAACCCATGTTAGATTGTGATAACATCTGCCATCCATTGATTGAAATTAATAAAGTATTTCAATGAAGACAAAAACGAATCCATAGTGAGAATATCTTTACCTGTCCATCCTTTTATCGTTTTTCAACTATGAATGCCCATTAACAGCTTCACTACACACCCATTGAAATAATTTTAATTGATCTTTATTCTCTGTCATAATTTCTGGATGCCACTGAACAGCAATAAAAGAATCCGGATGATTTGTATCTTCCATCGCTTCAATTAGTCCATCAGGAGCAACCCCAGAAACAGCAAGCCCAGAACCTAATTTCTGTATTCCCTGATGATGACTACTGGCAACCTTAATGTTTTGCTTTCCAATCACGGAATAAATATGGCTATTCCTTTCCAACACAACATCGTGATAGGAAACATCTCCATTGAACTCACCATGATCAACGGACGTTTTTGTTAGGGTTTTTAAATCTTCGTATAAATTGCCCCCGTAAATAACATTAATGTGTTGAATTCCGGCACAGATACTGAGAATGGGTTTATGCAAACGTTTCATAATCAAAAACATGTTTCGGTCAAAGAGCTCTCTTTCAGGCAACATTACATCTTCATCCAGAAGACCGGGGTTTTTACCTTCATATACATTACAAGGAATGTCTGGCCCCCCAACCATTATAAGCCCGTTAATACTGTCAGCTAATTCTTTTATGCTTCCATTGTCCGAAGGATGATGAAGCGTTAGGGGAACACCCCCAGCTTTCCAAATAGCCCTATAATATTTTTCTCTAGTTGCATTCCAAAAAGAATCTCTGTAATGGAAATAATAAGGGTTTATTCCAATTAATGGTTTTTTCAAAAACACTTCTCCTTTATTTCAGATAGTTTTCTTGTAAATAAGACGTTAGACTACCACCGCTTTCTTTGAATGAGTCTTGGACCCTTAGGGCCCAAGGCCTACTAAGCGCTTTATTTATAAAGGGCTCCAAAAACCTCCGCTCGGATTTTATCTCGAAAAATTCAGCTCTTTCGTCCAACCCCTGTATAGCAAGGTCAGAAACAATTTTGAGCCACTCCCCACAGGAGATTCCTTCAGGTCCAACCTGAGTTAAATCTAGGGTTTCGGCTGTTTTGTTCAGCGTCAGCCTCTCTTTTTTTGACCAGGCACACACTCTTTCAAAGATACTTTTCCGAACACCTGGTGCGGTCAAGAGTCCGCACCAGAAGGCAGCCGGCGCCAGCTCATATCCAAAAGGAGGACGATCAGCTCCACGAACCTCTAAAACGTGTTTGAATCTTACATGGGTAAAAATCTGGTGCAGCGCCAACTGAATATATTCCGGTGATAACTTTCCCTTGTCATTTAATGAATAAAGCCACTCTCCCAAGGACCCTTCATAGCCAGTTACATCAGAATTTTGATTGAGAATAAAAATAGCTGGGACGCTTAACATGTAATCAACAAAAGATTCTAGTAAGTTTTGATTTTGGTTTATTCCATGGTCCAGTAAATATCCACAACGGGAAGAGTCAGTATTGTTCCAAACCCTTAGTCGATAATTTTTATTTTCAGCACACTTTCCATGTATAAACGGAACATGAGAAAACAACAAAAAACAAAATGGCTGTAGACAATCAGCAACAAGAGCCATTTCCTCACCGTCCTCTTTGCAGGTTATATCAATATTTACCTGAACACTAGCAGAATTTCTCATCATCCAGGGTCCACGGCTACCCACAGATTTAAACCTATCATTCATGAGACGATATTTTGTCGAATTAATTAAGTCAATTTCATCGGGGCGATAAATAGGCTCAAGCGCAAAGTCTATGGGAATCAGACCATTGTCAGCGCAAAGTTTTTCCAAAATCTTGGTATGAATGTTCCACTGGGAATTTATTTCATGGAGCGACACAAAAGGTAAAGAAGCCCACTCAAGTTGCCCACCAGGCTCTAAAGAATAAATGCACGGGTCATTTTCGTTTTTCTGCAAATGGATAAGGTTCTTTATTAAGTTTTGTGCAGAATATCCACCCCCAAGGTTCACAGGAAGGCGCCTTAACTTCTTATCGTAGAGAATTGTTTCAATTTCAACACCAACCCGCCTTTCTGTGGGTAGCCGAAGATTAGACAAAACTGTCTCCAGAATTTTTGCCTTTAGTGAATCACTGAAAAGGCTCATATTACCAAGGCCAGTGTTTTCTCTATCATTCTTTGAATGGATCTTTCCCGATTTAGTGTGATAACTTTTTCAATGGGAACCCACGCCACATCGTGAGATTCACTACTGATGACAATAGATTCTTTTACCGGGTCGGCTTCAAATAAAAAACGGACATCATAATGTGTATGTCCAGGCTGGGCATTTATTTTTGGAATTTTATGAATATCCAGGTCAAATATTTTTTTACTAACAACCCTAAACAGCTGAAGTCCCGACTCTTCTTTAATCTCTCGGAGAGCCACCCTTAACAAATCATTTTCACCATCAGCATGCCCCCCTAACTGGAGCCATCTGCTTAATGTTTTATGATGGGTCATGAGTATTTTACGCTTATCAGGACTCACAACCCACCCGGAACCAGTGAAATGACCTTCTTTGTTGTTGGTTGAAAAAGCATCCGGTACATTTCTAAGAAAATCCAACATATTGTAGGATGCTTTTTCTTGTGGATAATCGTAAATATAATTTTCGATTAATTTTTCCAAGGACACCATCATTTCCCCGGGTTCATTTTAGGGTCAAGATAGTCTCTTAAACTGTCACCTAAAAGGTTAAAACCTAACACTGTCATGGCAATTGCAGCCCCCGGAGCGATAGAGACCCAGGGAGCAGTGCGGATAAAATCCTTTCCTAAACTAATCATGGAACCCCAGCTTGGGGTGGGAGGCTGGGCCCCCAAACCAAGAAACGACAAGCTTGCTTCAGCCAGAATTGCAGACCCCACCCCAAGCGTGTAGGTCACAATCACTGGCGAGAGACAATTTGGAAAAACATGTCTCCACAAAACCCTTCCGGTTTTCATTCCCACAGTATGAGCTGCCAAAACATATTCTTGGGTTTTAACGGAGAGAACCTGCCCGCGCACGAGGCGGGCAATGCCGGGCCAGCTAACGAGTCCAATTGCGATAAAAACCACCAATAGGCTTGGTTCAAAAACAGCATTGATTGCAATCAAGAAAAGAAGAACAGGGAAACCAAACATAATATCAGTTAAACGCATTATTAAAGTCTCTATATATCTACCAAAATAGCCTGCAATACCCCCCAAAAGCACACCAATCAGCAGGGAGAGAGTGCTGGCGCAAACACCAACCATTAGGGAAATCCTTGCGCCGAAAATTATTCTAGATAGGACATCTCTTCCAAACTGGTCTGAGCCCAAAATAAACGTAAATGACCTTATCCACTTTTCTTCAAGCTTTTCGTTGTGGAGAAAAAAGGTCCTTCCGATAAAATCAGTATAGTGTAGACCCTCCTCTGTTTTTTTGTAATCCTGTACAGCCACAGCCTGCACAGGTAGGGCTTTTCTGTATCGAAAATATATAACCCCACCCGTGAACCCCGGCGGTTTGTTTCTAAATTCTAAAATTTGAGCGTTAGGAGAGACCGGCGAAACGTACGGAGCAAATAATCCTGATATGATCAAGAGACAAACAAAAGCACTACCCAAAACGACAGACACAGACAATAGCTTTTGTGAGGATTTTTCTTTATTGTTTTTCTCTATCAATTGGATCTTTCTGCTCTGATTCTTGGATCAATAATTCCATATAAAATATCGACAATAAGGTTTACACAAATAAACATCAACGCCATAAATAAAACTGTTCCCTGAATAATGGGGAGGTCTCGCTTCAAAATAGCCTCCAGGGTCAGCCTCCCGAGACCGGGCCAGCCAAATATGGATTCGGTGAGCACAGCCCCGGACAAATAACTTCCAAAATCTGTTCCGATAACTGTCAAAACAGGAATCAACGAGTTTGGAAGGGCATGTTTCAATAATATTTTCCACCAGGGCAGCTCTTTTGATCGTGCAGTGCGAATATAATCCTGACTTAAAGTGTCCATCATCGCAGACCGGGTAAGTCGTGTAATTTGAGCTGCAGAGCGAAGCCCAAGGGTGAACGCAGGGAGGATAAGATACTCCACCCCTCCGTATCCCGTGGGGGGAAGCCAACCTAAATAGACACCAAAAACAAGGACAAAAATCAAACCGGTCCAGAATACGGGAGCGGAAACTCCCGCTAGAGCTAAAACCATTATTGTTTTGTCAATCCACGAACCGGGAACGAGGGAAGCGACCATCCCAAGGGAAATGCCGATCAAAACAGCAACCGTCATAGCTGCCACAGCAAGGATAAGCGTATTAGGAAATTTATCTAAAATTTCTTTAGTAACAGACCTACCCGTAATGAAAGAATGTCCCAGGTCTCCTCTGAGGACATCTCCCATAAATATCCCCATTCTTTCTATTAATGGTTTATCTACGTTGAGTTTTTTTCTCATAAGCTCTACCGTGTTTTCATCGTATCTCTCTCCTATCATTGACAAAACAGGATCTCCAGGAAGGACGACCATTAGCATAAATGAAATGGTCAGCACGCCCATAACAACAGGAACAGCCTGAAGGGCCCTGTTAAAAATAAACTTACCCATCTTTTTTTTCCCAGGTCACAAACCGTTCGGCATTGAAGACGAGTTTTGGATGATATCCCGAAATAGTGTTCCGAGTAACGGTATAGCTTCCCTTGTGCCACAGAAAAATCCACGGGACCTCATCGTGCAAAATCTTATTAGCTTTATAAATTAGCATATTTCTATTTATTCCGTTTGGCAGGGACTGGATTTGGAGAATAATTTTATCTATTTCCGGATTTGAATAACGGTTTCTTTTTGTCATGGACTCGGTTGAGTAAAACAGCGGATATAGAAAATTTTCAGCATCAGGATAGTCTGCTGTCCAGTTTAAATAATACATAGGGGGCTGTCCGTTTCGGACAGCGGACTTAAAAACATTCCAATCACTACGGACAATTTTGACACTTATTCCAACAGCAGCCCAATCCGACTGAAAGGCCTCCAAAACATGATACATTTCAGACCCACCTCCTACCCATAATTCCGTTTCCAGCCCCCCAGGATAACCACATTCTTCCAGCAAACGAATTGCTTTTTCTGGATCATAAGGTAAAGGGTTAGAACTAACATTTTCTAATAAGGCGGGAGGAACAGGACCGGAAGCCAGCTCTCCGCCCGGAATTAAAAGTTCAAGATGTTTTTTCCTATCTAAAGAGAGGACCATTGCCTGCCGGACACGGACATCATTAAAGGGCGGTCTTGAACAGTTTAAACCAACATACCAGACGTTTAACTCGTCAACATGAACAACGTTATTTCTAAATTTAGGATTTGCTACCCATCGTTGAATTTCCGTGGAAGGAATAGTTAAAAAATCAAGGCTTCCCGCCTCAAACTCTGCTGACCGAGTCATAGCTTCAGAAAGAATTCGAAAACTTAACCCCGGTTCCTTTGGTTTTTCTCCCCAATAGTTATCGTTGCGTATTAATTGGATTTTTCCGTCTCTCTCCCATTTGGCCAATTTCCAGGGACCGCTTCCGGCAGGGATTTCTTTTATTGAACCGACATCTCTATAATTAATAATTGCCGAAGAAGGCATGGCTAAATATTGAATAAAAGGAGAAAAAGGGTTTTTTAATCTTATAATCAAAGAACTGTCATTTTCTGCAATTAGCCCGCTCACAAAAGGAGACACCCCACGCACAAAATCTACAGAGCCATCAATCCGTGTAAATATCCATCCTTGGGGTGAAAGAGTTTCAGGATTCAATATCCGCTCAAAGGAACGAACAACATCTTTTGCCGTTACAGAATTACCGTCATGAAATAGAGCGTTTTTTCTGAGGGTAAACCGATACTCCTTTCCACTATCAGAAACATTCCACTGAGAGGCAATTCCGGGAACAAGATCAGTGCTGTCCCCAAAATGAATCAGATTATCATAAACCAGAGACATGATTTTTCCAGACCGTACATCTACAGCCTGAGCAGGATCAAATCCTCGGATATCGGCTGAGAGTGCCAACGTTATTCCCGATTCAGGAGAAACATTGCCACACCCTGTGATGAAACAGAGAACACAAACAGTAAAAACCTGATAGAAATAAATCCCCATGTAAAGGTGAAAATACGATTATTAAGCTCCTTTTTCTTAGTTATAAACCTCACCTTGTGCAGTATATTTTTGAATGGATTTCGTTTTCTAAAATATTATAATTATATAGTCACACCCTTAAGTTTCCACACTATTTTCACTTAGTTTTTATTTAAGAGGATTTTTAATGAAGAATCACGTTTATTTTTTCGGTGGTGGTAGAGCGGACGGATCGGCTGATCTGAAAAATTTATTGGGCGGAAAAGGAGCAAATTTGGCGGAAATGAATCATTTAGGGATACCCGTCCCTCCTGGCTTTACCATTACAACGGAAGTTTGTACACACTATTACGATTACGAACAAACATTTCCGGCTGAATTGGAGCCACAGGTTAAAAATGCCATCAGTAAAACAGAAGAAATTATGGAAGCAGGATTTGGTGATGAGAATAACCCACTCCTGGTTTCCATTCGCTCCGGCGCAAGGCAATCTATGCCGGGAATGATGGAAACAGTTCTCAATGTGGGACTTACCACCTCAACAATTCCGGGTCTGATCAAAAAAACTAACAACCCCAGATTTGTCTATGATGCCTACTGTCGCCTTATAACCATGTATGCTGATGTGGTTATGGAAAAAGCAGAAGGAATTGAGCCCAAAGAGGGGCAAGGAATTCGAAAAAAACTTGAATCTATTCTGGATCAAATAAAAGAGAAAAAAGGACTAAAAAGAAACACGGACCTTTCTTATGATGACTGGAGGGCTATTTCCGAACGATTTAAGTCTGAGATAAAACTGTCATTTGGGAAGGAATTCCCAGATAGCCCCATGGACCAGGTCTGGGGCGGTATTAAAGCTGTTTTTCAAAGCTGGAATGGAAACAGAGCTATCACTTACCGAAAAATAGAAAACATCCCGGACGAATGGGGAACGGCTGTAAACGTACAGGCAATGGTATTCGGGAATATGGGCGAAAACTCGGCTACCGGTGTTGCCTTTACACGAAACCCAGCCACAGGTGAAAACCAATTCTATGGTGAATGGCTGGCAAACGCTCAGGGTGAAGATGTGGTGGCAGGGCTTCGCACACCCAACCCACTGAACGAAGCCACCCAAAACCCAGACAGTAAAAACCTCCCCTCCATGGAAACAACAATGCCTGAGATTTATGATCAATTAGTGGGGATCAGGGACACCCTAGAATCACACTACACTGATATGCAGGACATTGAGTTTACTATTCAGGATGGACGGCTATGGATGCTACAAACCCGTTCGGGAAAAAGGACTGGCCCGGCCGCAATCAAAATGGCGGTAGATATGAGAAATGAAGGTTTAATTGATAAAAACACAGCGCTAAAACGCGTGAAACCTAAACAATTGGACGAACTTCTTCATCCAATGCTGGACACGAAAAGCGAGAAAAAAGCATTATTGATAACAAAGGGACTACCTGCAGGCCCTGGAGGTGCTTCGGGAAAACTTGTTTTTACGGCAGACGATGCGGAGTCGTGGAACAATCAGGGAGAAAAGGTTATCCTGATCAGAGAAGAAACATCCCCTGAAGACGTTCACGGGATGCACGCTGCAGAGGCCATTCTTACAGCTAAAGGTGGAATGACATCTCACGCCGCCCTGGTTGCTAGAGGCTGGGGAAAATGCTGTATTGTAGGCTGTAGCAATCTTCACATTAACACAAAAACCAGAGAAGTTTCCATTGGCAAAAAAACTCTCAAAGAAGGAGATTGGATTACCATGAACGGCACCGCGGGAAATGTCTACGAAGGACAGGTAGGACTGATTCCATCAAACCCCGGCACCCACTCTGAGTATAAAGTTTTGATGGAATGGGCGGACGAAGTAAGACGTTTAAAAATAAGAACAAATGCCGACACTCCGGATGACGCACAACAGGGTGTCAATTTCGGAGCTGAGGGTATTGGACTTTGCAGAACAGAACACATGTTTTTTGACGATAAAAGAATTTTAGCGATGCGAAAAATGATTCTGGCTGATAACGAAACGGACCGACGGACGGCTGTTATGGAACTGCTTCCATTTCAAAAAGAAGATTTTAAGGGAATATTAAAAGCAATGGAGGGAAAACCTGTTACCATCCGTCTTTTGGATCCCCCTCTCCATGAGTTTATAACATTAACTGAGGATCAAATAAAAGAACTGGCGGACCATGTAGGTCAAGATACGGCTGGTATAAAAAAACGAATTAATAGTCTTCATGAGCTAAATCCTATGTTAGGGCACAGGGGGTGCCGTCTTGGAATTGCCTATCCCGAAATCACAGAAATGCAGTCAAGAGCCATTTTAGAAGCGGCAGCGGAGCTCACAAAAGACGGACTATTTGTTTTTCCTGAAATCATGATCCCACTGGTGGGAACAGTCACAGAGTATGTTGACCAAAAAAACATTATACAGACAGTTTCCAAAGAAGTTTTTAATGAATCTGGAGTTGAGTTTAGCTATCTTATTGGTACCATGATTGAGCTCCCCAGAGCATGTCTTACCGCTGATGAGATTGCAGAACAAGCAGAATTCTTCAGTTTTGGGACAAACGACTTAACCCAGACAACGTATGGATTCAGCCGGGATGACATTGGTTCGTTCCTCCCTGATTATTTGGATAGAAAAATCCTCTCTCACGATCCGTTTCAATCCCTGGATGTAACTGGAGTGGGAAAGCTGGTGTCCATGGCAGTTAAGTTGGGACGGGGAGTTAATCCAAAACTGAAAATTGGTATTTGTGGGGAGCACGGAGGGGACCCGGACTCTATTCAATTTTGCAAAGACAATGGATTAGACTATGTGAGCTGCTCTCCGTTTCGGGTGCCCATTGCACGATTGGCAGCAGCCCAGGCGGAGCTATAATCTATATCTTTAATAGATTAAACCTCACACCCACATAGTTTTTTTACGGTAAAACAAAAAAGCCCCAATATTTTTGAGGCTTAAAATAATTATAAACTAAAAATATATTATTCTGCAGATGCTGTTTCGGAAACAACCTCCTCCTCAATAGTTGGTTCCAATCGATCTTTATAAGTTTTCTTTGGAAACAATATTTCCACCCGCCTGTTTGCTGCTCTACCTTCGGGACTGTTGTTTGTTTCAGAAATCCACGCTAGGTCCATTAGACGGGGAAAGGGAGGTTTTTCTCTAGGAGAAAACTGAGCAACACCTGTCGCCTCAAGCCTTAGAGGATCTATATCCATTTTTATGAGCCTTCGCACAACCGAGGTTGCCCTAGCTGAGGATAGTTCCCAGTTTGTTGGAAATTTTCTTTGAAGGCTCTTTGGAATAGGTCTATCATCAGTGTGCCCCTCAATAAGTACGGGATGAAAATTACGGGGGGCGTTAATGATGGGGACAAGCTCATCTAAAATACTTTGAAATTCGGGCTTAAGATTGGCAGAACCGGGATCAAAGCTAGCTTCTTGAGAAATAGAAATAACGAGGCCCTTGGGAGTGGAAAAAACTTCAACCTTTTCCTTTATTTCTTCATTTTCTTGTTTTTCCAGCATGGCAACCGTTTCGGATTTAATATCAGCCAGATCCATGGCCCCATCCATTTTCTTTTTAGACCCTACAGACTTTCCCATTGAATCAGCCATTTCCTGAAGTTTTACAGGATCCATGGTTGACATAGCAACCAGGAGAACAAAAAACGCCATCAAAAGGGTCATCATATCCGCAAAGGTTCCAAACCAACCCGGAAGACCCTCATCAACAGAGTTAGCTCCGGCCTTAAACCCTTTTTTATAATTAAGAGTTTTTGCCAATTAACCCTCTCTTTTCCATTCTTTTGGAGGGATAAAGGAATTCAACTTTTCCCTAACAATGATGGGATGCTTCTTTTGATGAATCAATTTAGCGCCCTCAACAAGCAGTGCCTGTATGGTGGACGTAAACTGAATTCGACTGCCCACCTTAGCAGCCATTGGTAGAAAAAACAGGTTTGCTAAAACTGACCCATAGAATGTTGTGATAAGAGCGGCAGACATACCAGCACCCAGCGCATCTGTCCCCCCGGCACCCCCAAATCCTGAAAGCATAATAACCAGACCGATCAATGTACCGACCATGCCCCAGGCAGGCGCCATGTTTCCCATTGTCTTAAACAAATCTGCCTGTGCTTTTTCTCTGACCTCTCTGTAATCAATGCGGGTGTTTAAGATATCAGC
Organism: uncultured bacterium; assembly: GCA_964489755.1. Lineage (GTDB taxonomy): Bacteria > Fidelibacterota > Marinisomatia > Marinisomatales > AB-629-J13 > AB-629-J13. The sequence goes on from CAZBBE010000003.1 coordinate 18,326, forward strand.
AATTTCTTCTTCCGAATAACCATCAACAACCATTTGGAGACCATCCTTAAAAAAGTAATTCTTCACCGTTCCCAGCCTCCCTTCCAACTCGGTTGCCCCTTTTCTGGCAACTTCAGAAACCTCAACCGCTTCATCTACGTAGGACCCTAAACTGTCGCCGGCTCCCTTAAAAGTTGCACCGATGGCTGCACCTAACTGTAGTACATCGGCTAACGGAAAGGCAACAGCAACAGACGCTACCATTCCCCCAAATACAATAATAAAACTACTGGGTGAAATGAACACAGCGGTTCCTGCACCAGCAGCAGCTGCTGCGGCAAAAATTCCACCACCAATCATACCCAACCCCATGATTATTCCAATTAATGTTGCAATATCCATAAAATGGTTTCTCCTTTAAATTTTTTCACATCCTATTACCTTATAATCGTACGTGAAGCACATTTTTTTAATTATTTTATAAATCACACTGCTAAATTTAAACAATGCCTCCCTTAAGACACACTGAATAGTAAATTTCTTTGTTCTTTTGCATCCAAAAACTATTGTGGGTGAATTCGAGGTCAAGGTTAAGATCCGAGGTAAGGGGGATGCGGATTCCCATTTTGGTACCTTTTCCGTTGAACGCACCCACAAAATTTATTTTTAACGCCATATTTATTGTTGTTGCTTAAATTTAAAAAAAACGAATAATTACACACACCTAATAATCTATAGATACTGTAAAATATAAGGGGAATGAATTGACTATAAAAACACTCCTTCTACTTATATTAGTAACTATACGTTTGTTTTTTAAAATATTCCTTTTACCTTTTACCTCAGGTATATTGATAATGACAATACCTGTCATTTTTAAATATTACTCCTAAAAAAGTACGGGTGTCAAGAAAATTTTCAAAGATATGCCTAATTAACTTAAGTTATCTTCAAAAACAGCAGGTTACCATAGCCACAGATAAGTAAGGGCGCGGTTTTTTTGTCCCAGGTCAGGATCGTAGGGATGTTTACAGTCGGCTCTCATGGCAGAGGTTTCTTTATGAAATATATCATAGTCCTCACCGAATATTACTGCTCTGAACCGCCCCTCTTGTTCGCGACACCAGCACCGCACTGCTTCCCGCAGTTTTCCTTTTCCGTGCCCATGAATTATTTTTATACAGCGCGCGGTTCCTACAAATTGGTGTCGGCTTATCTCTGTTTCAAGTATAGTAAGAGCAGCATCCAATGAAAATTTTTTATGACCTATATCTAATATTTTTAACATTACTATAAAAATTAAAAATCACATCCCTTTTTAAAATATTTATTTATTACCCGCGATATAGACCAACTATATCCCAAGAAGTAAATCTCCCAATTTTTTACTTTATCTCCTGTTATAAAAAGTGAATAAGGGATACCAGATTCACTTTTCTTATTGCAGTAAATACTGGTAATAAAAAAAAACAGTGTTTTAGACAGTCCCCTGAACATGACACCTGCTTTTCATAATTTGTCTATGGTACATATTGTTATTCTTAAATTTACACATATAATAAATGTTTATCATACCTATGACAGTATTTTTGTATTTTAACTAATGGGACCTTTCCACTTTTAATGACCAATAGAATTATATCTATAAATCCCGCAACACAAGAAGCTGTAGGAACCGTGCGCGTAACAAAACAGGATAAGTTTAATAAAATCCTTGAAAGAAGTATCTTATCACAACAAAAATGGCAAGAGCTCAGTGTTGCAAAAAGGGCAGGGATACTTAGGCAAGTTCGGAAACAACTGGTAAAAAAGTCGGACGAACTCATATCCATTATTTCTGAAGAAACAGGAAAACCGTTTTGGGACAGTTTTTTGGAAACAATGACAGTGGCAGAACACCTTAAATATATGTGTAGTCAGGCTCCCTATGTTTTATCAAAAGAGAAACGCTCCCCGGGCATTTTTATACATAAAAGAACATATCTTCGTTATTTTCCACACGGAACCGCAGGAATCATTTCACCGTGGAACTATCCCCTCATTCTTGCGGCGTCTCCGGTTGTGGAAGCGCTTCTTTCTGGGAACACTGTGGTGCTCAAACCTTCTGAATTAACACCACTTACAGGTAACAAAATAAGACAAATCTTTGTACAGGGAGGAGTTCCTGAAGACGTGTTTCAGGTTGTTCACGGACGTGCAGATACCGGAGCAGCATTGGTTGAGAGTCCAATGACAGATATAATATGTTTTACAGGAAGCGTAAAGACCGGTCGGGTCATTGCTGAATCCTGCGGAAGACAACTTAAACCATCTATTTTGGAATTAGGAGGAAACGATCCCATGATTGTTCTGGAGGATGCGGACACAGATAGGGCCGTTTCCGCTGCAGTGTGGGGTGGTTTTTCAAACTGTGGACAGACCTGCATTTCTGTGGAACGCATTTATGTGATGGATTCGATTGCTGACCTGTTTATTGAACGCCTTAAAAAACAGGCTTTAAACCTTAGGGCATCCGACGACCCAAACAAAACAGACATAGGGGTTATGATAAATAAAAATCAGAAAGAATCAGTCAAATCTTTTATTGATGAAGCTAGGAAAGAGGGAGCCACCTTCCATTTAGATGATAAAAAGAAAACAGAAGACAGTTCCTGTTTTTTACCTTTAACAATAATTGAATCCAATGACGGGTCATCTTCTTTAATCCAGTCTGAAATATTTGGACCGGTGATTACGGTAACCCGAGTTCACTCAGAAAAAGAAGCTATAAATGAAGCGAACTCTACTGGATATGGACTGAGCGCTTCTGTATTCTCGAAAAACCTACGAAAGGCCCGGAGAATCGCCGGGCAGATAAAAGCAGGATCCGTTTGTATTAACGATATTAACACGAACTATATTTGTGCATCTCTTCCGTTTGGAGGGGTAGGCCTATCAGGAATTGGCCGTGTTCATGGTCCTGAGGGGATCAAAGCCTTTTCATGGGTCCAGGCCGTGTGTGAGGACCGATTGGGACTAAAAAAAGAACCATGGTGGTTTCCCGTATCGGATGGAACTAAAAAATGGTTCAAGAGGTTCTTTAGGTATTGGTACGGGTAAAAGAATTATTTCCTTGAGATACGCTGTTTGTATTCCAAGCGAAGGTCCAAGACAGCCCTCACATAGTTGTCATGATGATTGTAAGCATAAACAGAGTTCCAGTTTTTTGAATCCCGCTCAAATGAACCGCCAGGTTTGTATCCGTTTTTTAGTAAATAATTTGCAATACTTGCCATTACATCTGCCCATTCGTCAAATCGCCGGACACCATCTTTATCAAAATCAACAGCAAACCGGTTAAAACTTGAAGGGATAAACTGACCAAACCCAAAGGCCCCCGCATAAGACCCGGCTATGGAGTGTACAGGGACATTATCGTTATAACAGTAATCCAAAAACTCAGCCAACTCTTTTGATGCCCAGCTCTTCTTTCTTGGCATGGAGTGAATGATTGTATATAAAGCACTGAACACGCCATAGTGCCCTGGGTATGATCCAAAATTACTTTCAATTCCTGTGATACTAAGAATTAAGAACGGGTCTACCTCCAAGCTGTCGGAGATGGATTCAATTAATCCAGATTTAAGATTGTAAAACTCAACCCCATCGCTGATTCGTTTTTTAGTTAGAAAAAACTTTTTGTATTCCGGATATTCTTTTTTCTCATAGGCAAACTCAAATCTGTCAGGAATATCCTCATATATTTTCACCGAATCTGAGGAAAATGAGTTGATCACAAAATCTAAAGGGATATTCTTTTTCTCGATGAGTGGCAATACGGTTTGAAATGCTGTGTCATCTTTTAGTTTTTTTGAATTGGCTCCAAAAACAAGAGACACAACAAAAAAAGTAGTGAGTGAGAGTATTTTTTTATTTTTCAATGTTATTCTTTGTTGATGAACAGGTTCATTGAAATTAATTTTTCTAAAGCATGGTTTTATACAACTAATTTGAGTAAAACTTAGTTTCATAAAAAAGGTGTAAAACACACATCATCTATCCAACCACCATTCTTATAAAAGGAAACAGCAAATTTTTCTAATTTGCTCACCCCTCTTGCCATTTTATCATAAAGAAACAAATTGAAGGCAGAAAGGTTAATCCTGTAACTTCTTAATAATAGACATAATGGAAAACATACTGCTAAAACCAAAAACATTTTTGACACTAATGTTATTGAGCATTGTTTGTTGTAGCCCTGGGAGCAACAAAGCCGAAGAAAGGAAACAGGGACTTTTGTATAAAGTCAATAATAAATTACTATACCCTGAAGCAATTACTAATGACGACGGATTTATGATGAATATTCCAGTTAGCTGGAACCCTTTAGACAGTTTATTGAAATCTGAATTAAACCGATCTTTTCGTTCACTGGGAGGACCCACTAAATTAGTATTGGTGAATGCTTTCCAGTCACAAGTGGGCTCACAATGTATTATTTCGAAAGTAATTACAGACAAAAAGGATTTTAGTTTTATTTCTGAAGATGTTATTTCTGATATTCAATTAAAAATACATGGTGATGGATATAAAACAAACGATCTCAACATTAATAACCTAAGTGCGAAACAATATTTAGTTCGCGGTAAAAACCATGTTATTATTAAATTATTTATTCAGCTAAACGAATTTTATCAGATTGATTTTATTATACCATTGTCCCAATACAAAATGGAGATAGAAAGCATAGAGTCATCAATTGGAACAATAAGGCATAAATAGCTATTAGTGCCTCAGTTGGTTGTTTATATTTGTAGAAACAATTTAGTCCACTATTAGAAGGGTGAGCTAATTATATAGAAAAGAAATAAAGGAGAAATTTAATGAAAAAGAAAATAGCAATTCTGACGGTGGTAACTTCGTTATTAATTGTTGCATGCTCAACCCACGTACACACAATTGGGACAGGCCCAGAAACAGGAGTAAGAGTAACTGCCCGCCAATTTTATTTAATTTACGGTTTGATTCCGCTAAACACAGTAGACACTGATAAAATGGCCGACAGCGCTGCAAACTATGAAATACAAACTCAAGTAGGCATAGTGGATGCTGGCATAGCTGTAGGGCTTGCAATTGTAACCTTTGGTGTTGGACCTGCAATTGTCCAATCCAGAACGGTCACTGTTACAAAATAGTTTAGCTGAAATAATTTTAATATTTGACATAAAAAAAGGACAAAGGATCTATGAAATTGATTTATAAAGTGTTGCTAATAATTATTGTTTCCTCACTTTTCTCCCAGGACCAACAATTCAAGCTCAAGGACGGAACCGTCATTGTCGGTACGGTTCAGGAGGAGACAGACACCACATACACGATTAAGACCAAGTATGGTTCTGTTACAGTGAACAAGAATGAGCTGGTTCAGGTAGAATATGAAGTTAAATTAAATAGCGGGGAAACATTCAGAGGAACAAAGGTGAGCGAAACGGATGAAATAATTCAATTAAAAACCAAAGTGGGTACTTTGAACATTATCAAATCAGACATTTTGGATATAATAGAATCCGGCCAGGTAACCCAAGCAGGAGAAAAAAAGGAAAGTTCAACCGCAAAATACCGAAGACCCTATAGTCTTGCTGATGTATTGTTTGGAGCAGGAACAGGTACCGGGAGCACTGGTAAGGACATTGAATTTGCCATGGGCGAAGAGAGGCTTATTGATACATTTTTTGACCCCACTGCCTATGTACTTGATGATGGCACACTATATTTAAGCGGACTATCTTTTGGTTTTGGATTATCAGATAAATTAATGGTGACCACACAATGGAGTGCATTCTTTTGGGGGGATTTTAATTTAAGGCCTAAATATATGCTTTTTCAAAAAGGTAATTGGGAAAAAGAGTCTGCATTAGCCATCGGTGGACATTTTCACACCTTTTGGAAGCCGGACAAAGTAGTTTGGCAAGCAGGCACAGCTTATATTTGTGAAGACTTCAATTATAACGGAGATTGTAATGATACTATTGGTGATGAAAGAGATTACGGAGGATATTTCCCAATAGGTGCAACGATTGATGGCAGGGACGATCCGTATGATGATGAAAATCTTTTGGATGTAGAGGAAACTGAAGATTTAGATATTATGGTTGAACTTTTCTCGGCCTACACCTTTTCAAAGTCCAGGAAAGGTATGCGAGGAAGGATATCTAATACTGTAGGGGCCTTAGTGCAAATTCCTTTAAATCACGATACATATCCTTATCGTATATATTGGGGATTAGATGTAGATATTACACCACAATTAAAAATGGTTGGTGAAGCTTTCTATGATCCATTCTTTTTAGACCTTAGTCAAAGGACACACCAGGATGGACCCTTTAGTGACAACTACACCTATAAAGTTAAAGATGTTCCCGTAACAGAAGATGATTTCAAGTCCATTCGCCCTATCCATTTTGACTTTGGTTTTATATATGCTGTAAATGAGCATTTTCGTTTTGGTATTCATTCCCAACCATATATTATAGCTTTTTATTGGAAGTTTTAACTTAAGGGAAACCACCAGAACCGTTCATACTTTGACACAGCGTTCGTTTAGTGAGCGACGCAAAGAGAGTTAATCCTTTTTTACTGGTTGTTGCCCTTTTATCGGTCAGTTCTTCATCCATTATTGCTCGCTTCCTTCCTGATATCTCTGCCGTTGTCATTGCATTCTGGAGAATGGGGATTGCCTCACTTTTCCTGTGGGTGTACAGCGGAATAAAAAATCAGGGGAAGCTAGACAGGCCATGGAGGCTTCCTGTTATCATTGCAGGTATCTTTCTTGGGTTTCATTTCGCTTTTTTCTTTTCCGCGGTCAAGCTCACCAAAATTTCCAATGCAACCCTATTGGGAACAACTGCGCCGCTATTTACCTTATTTATTGAGGTTTTTTTCATGAAAAGAAAGTTTCCATTGATAACACTTTCTTCAATTTTAATATCGGTTTTAGGGGTACTGATTGTTCATGGATTTTCTCTGGATTTCGGTTCCGAAGAAACCAAAGGAAATCTTCTTGCGGTTTCCTGTTCAGTATGTATGGCGCTTGTTTTTTTAATTTCAGAAAAAGTGAGGCAAACCACACCAACAATTCTTTATAGCAGACACCTTTTTATGACAGCAGCAGTGACGCTGCTCATACTTTCTCTAATCAAAGGAGACCTTTTATTTGACTTTTCAGGGACAGATTTTCTTTGGTTTCTTGCTCTGGGATTTTTTCCCTCTATTTTAGGACATGCCATCCTTAACTACTCGGTTAAATTTTTACCACCATCCGTTGTGTCTTCGGTGTCCCTTGGTGAAACCATAATTGCCTCCACAGTTGCCTGTTTTCTTTTTATGGAACCCGTACCCTTAAACACTGCCATAGGAGGAATTTTGACTCTAACAGGTTTATTTATTCTGGGTTTTAGAAACCAGGGAGCCCGTTTTTCTTTCGATGCTCACTGATAGTCTTATTGTGTTTAAAGGCCCCGTGTCTATTCTCAGGGAGAAGGGCAGCAATCCTGCACATGATTTCATCCCCAATTTTATTTAGGTCACGCTCTTTATCATTTTTTGATTTTGACAAGGTGAAGGGGCCAAACGGTTTTCCGATTCTAACCTGGACGGATGGACGTACCCCCCTGAAGATATTTTCCCAGGCACTTTCCAGGCCGACAATCCCAACGGGAAGGAGGTGTGTCTTTGCGGTGGCGGAGAGAAAGGCCGCACCGTTTTTTGCTGGTCGCAGTACACGAGACAGAGAGGTTCCTTCGGGGAAAACACCCAAAACCTCACCGTTTTTTAGTGCACGAATTGAATTTTTAATGGTGGAAGGTGCCAAATTGGTGCGGTCCGTAGGAATAAATCCATATAAAAAAGGTGCCCAGATAAATTGTGCTTCAATTACCTGGTCACTGGCCGCTAAGAAGCTGATAGGTTTTTGGAGCGCATGTATTACAAAAGGCGGGTCGATATAACTAAAATGATTAATAACAACAATATATGGCCCTTCGTCCGGGACGTGATGACGCCCAAATGTTTTAACACGCGACCCCAGACTGCATAAGAACATAGCAAGATAGCCCAAAAGGTATCGCAACCACCAGGGCCTTGGCGAATAATTACTTAAAGACTGATTTTTCTTTTCTACGTTTATTTCAAATAAAGTTACCGGGCAATGTCTTCCAGCCCGAGTCCCTTCTTTCCCTTTTTAAACATGATTATAATGTATTAAAAAGGGAGGTCGTCATCGGAAGCATCATCCCTATTTTGAGAAGAACCGCCCGTGCCCACCTTTTTACCTAACATGGTTATTTCGTTTCCGATTACCTCTGTTTTGTATTTTTTCGTTCCGCTATCATCCTCCCACGACCGGGTTTGAAGCCTTCCCTCAAGATAAATCAACTGCCCCCTTTTAAGGTACTCACCGGCAAACTCTGCTCTTTTTCCAAACAGGACACAGCTGTGCCATTCAGTATGGTCCTGGTATCCTCCGTCAGAATTTTTTCTAGATTCGTTTGTAGCTACATTGAAATTTGCAACAGCAGTTCCGGATGGAGTAAACCGTGTCTCTGGATCTGCTCCGATATGTCCTACTATAACAACTTTATTTACACTTCCTTTTTGCATAACACCCTTTGTTCGTTATTTGATAAATAATTTAATAAAAATTAAGGGAAAAATATGGAAAATAAAAGGGGTCTATACAGAACTCAGAAGACATGTCTGCGAATTTCATCCAACGTTTTATCTGAAAAAATAAATTTAATGGGTAAACTGAAAACTTTTTTAGTAAGATTTAACTTATTATTTTCACTGGAAACAGGAGACAGTTTAAACATATCCTTTTCGGTGGTTAAAATAATATCCCCCCTTTTTTTTCTTACTGCTCTGTTGATGCGATCACAATCCCTTTGAGTATATGTTTGATGGTCACGAAAATAAAGGTGTGTCACAACATTCAGTTTAAGGAATTCCGCTATTTTATAAACACCCTCAGGGCTTCCCACTCCGGAGACCAGCACACATTTATTATTATAAAACTCATGGACAGGAGTTCTGTTTTTATCCTTATCCAATAGATAGGTCTCTGGCTCAATTACTGCCTGGTGCAGGGGTGCCCTAGAAAGCTGTTCGATGTGAATATCTTCGGGAAAGTCTCCTAAATTTGTCTTACTTAGAATGATCATATCAGCTCTTTTAAGTTGTACTAGGGGTTCTCTCAAATTTCCAAATGGAATTAGACGGTAGTTTTCTATGGTTTCTATACAGTTTAACAGTACGATATCAATATCTCGCTTAATGCGTCGGTGCTGAAATGCGTCGTCCAGGATAACAATATCAGGATTGTAATTTTTGATGAGAAAAATTACACCCCTAAAACGATTTTTATCAACGACGACAGGTACGGACTTAAGAGAATGCGCCATAAGAAACGCCTCATCACCAACAGATCGCCAATCTGATTGAATATCATCGTTTCCATCGGTCACAAGAACTGTTTTTTTTGTATTACGTCCATACCCCCGGCTAAGCACCGCTACAGAAACCCCCTGTTTTTGAAAATGTTTCACCAGTGCGATAACCGCAGGTGTTTTTCCCGTACCACCCAGGTTGATGTTTCCTATACTAATGACTTTGCACGGTAATTTCTGAGACGGGAAAACACCGGTATCGTAAAACAGATTTCGCACCCACATAAAAAACCGGTAAACAACACCTAAGGGTGCCAGACACACCAGAGTAAGTTTATTCAATTTGTCCATCAAGAATATGGTCTACCTCAGTTTCAAGAGAGTCCAAAGCATGTTTTAGCTTATCAGCACATTCCTTAAAATCATCGGTTTTTTTAAATATCAGGGGATTTCCGTAACGCAATACGATTTTACTGAAAGGTTTTGCCACATAAAATGTATCCCAATTGGTAAACCCCCACCGTTTTTTTGCCTGTCCGATTGCAGGAATAATCACTGCACCAGATTTTTGTGCCGCGCGGATTACGCCTGCCTTTGGAATTTTAGCAGGACCTTTTGGTCCATCGGGGGTCATGGCGACAACCTCCCCCGGTGTGGATAAAACTGAAATCATTTCTTTGAACACCTCTTTTCCCCGGTCAGAGCTTGACCCGCGTAATAGTTTCCATCCAACCTGAGAACCAATCTGTGCAATAAGCTCAGCATCTCTATGCATTCCAGCTAAGGCATAATAATGTTTAGATGCTAAATTCATAAATATGGGTAAAACTTTCCCGTGCCAAATTGCAATGATAACGGTTTTTCCTGAAGCCACCAACGTACGGATTTGTTCCTGCCCCTGAACATCCCAACGACAGGTACCGTATAGAAATTTAAGCAAATGCTTGCTCCACCATGCCTTCAATTTCATTTTTGTTTCAGGTTTCATATCAGGTGTTCCTTCCATATTGCCTCTGCTGCTCTTTCGTACACTCCCGGAAGCCCCAAACTTCTCCGGACAGCCTCAAAATGAAACAACATATTTTTTTGGTCCAGTGATTGACCGAACAGTTTTAAAAGAGCTTCTGCAATGGGATGAGGCTTCATATTAGACTGTAAAAATTCCGGAACAACTCTTTTTTCTGCAATAAGGTTTACCATGGACGCGTAAGGAACCCTGGATAAGCGCCTAACAAGCATCCAGGAGAATGTTGACATTTTATAACACACAACAACAGGAGTGTCATTAACAGCGCACTCAAGAGTGACCGTTCCAGAAGAAGCCAATGCCACATCAGCATGAAGAATAGCGCACCTGGTTAATTTATTTTCCATCTGGATATATTCAGGGATTGGCGCTATGTTCACATTAGATGTCTTTGCCGCGCAAAATTGTATTTCTGGTTTTTTCTTGTGGATGATATCTACGGTATCTAAAAAGATATTCCAATGTCTATCAATTTCCTGTTGTCTGCTTCCTGGAAGAAGCACAAGCAAAGGTTTGGAAACATCCAAACCGTGTCGGGCAAAAAACTCTAATTTTTTTTCTTCAGGAGCGTAGGGTTCAGAAAAAGGATGTCCGGGATATTGGACCGAAACGCCTCTGTCTTCAAACCATTTCTGTTCAAAAGGGAAAATACACAGAGATTGATTTACATAATTCCTCAAAATTTCTACACGTCTTTCTTTCCATGCCCAGACCTGCGGAAGAATGAAATAGGTTATGGGGAAGGGAAAAATCTTGAGTCTTTTTGCTAGTCTCAGGTTAAACCCTGGATAGTCAATTAGTATAATTCTGTCGGGTTTTATTTGTTCAATGGTTTTAATGGTTTCACCCATGACCCGTAACATATAGGGAAGGTGCTTTATCACTTCTGAAAACCCCATCATAGAAAGAGACTCAACATGCTCTATGATTTCCATTCCTTCTGATTTCATGTGGTTACCACCGTGACCGATAAATCTACAGTTAGGGTTCTGTTTTTTTAGCGAATGAATTAATCTAGAACCATGAATATCCCCAGATTCTTCACCGGCAACCAGGAAAAATGTTAACGCAGGATGATTTGTCATTTCCTGAATTTACATTTGATTTCTGAAAACAATCAGCAACAGAACAAATACTATGTTTTGAAGTGTCCGTTTTTCTGTTTTTAAAGTTTTTAAAAGGTGGTTTGGTTTGGTAGAGGTTCCACCCTTCCATGGAGAAATCCGAGGGATAAGTGCCGACACATTTTTTCTGTATATATTATATTCATCACCGAAAAGTCGGTAAAGCGTATTTTCTTCAAGCGAAACAATCAAACCGTACTGTATGATAAAAAACATCCATGTAATTCCCACCATGACCCACAGGTTTTCATTACCAGCTATCAGAACAAAGGACGTGTAAATTATCATGTTACCAATATATAATGGATTACGAACCACAGAAAAGGGTCCCGAAGTGCACAAGAAGGGCGCGCCAACCTCAGTGGTTCGTGTTGCTCCTCCAGCATACCGAACAGACCAGATCCGAATGGATTCGCCCAGAGCCAATAGAAAAATTCCCACTTCTAACATTGCATGGTTTGGGGAGGAAAAATAAAGGATTCCCAAGGCAAGGGGAAGAGGAGTATAACTACGATATTTGAAAAAGAAATTGCGAATATTCATTCAAATGGGTTAATGGAGATCTTCTAAAATTAGATTATTAATATGCTCTGCAACCGCCAACACATCCCTTCCGGATTTTCCGCTAACAATTGGTGATGAGTTTCCTTTGATAGAATCCGAAAAATTTTCTAATTCCATTTGTAGTGGGTCTTTTAGTTGAATCTCCGGTTTTTCATAAACGATTTCACGGTGAGTTCCCTTATAGTCAAGCTGCGCCGTAAACTTACTGTGTGATTTATTTTTGTCCACGACCCTGTAGACTTCGGAAAGTGTCAAAAGCATATCTATGGTTATGTACATGTTTTTTTGGAAAACCTTAATTTTTCTTACCTTATCTTTTGCAATGCGACTTGAGGTAAGACTAGCAACAGTGCCATTTTTAAATTGGATTCTGGCATGGGCAATGTCCACAGAATCTGTCATAATAGAGAGTCCCGTAGCAGAAATGTTTTTCACAGTGGAATCCACAAAATACAATAGAATATCAATATCATGTATCATAAGGTCCAGAACTACCGGGACATCGGTTCCTCGGGAGGTGTAGGGGGCCAGCCTCTGAATTTCGATAAACTTGGGACTTAGTTCATAATCCTTAACAGCAAGAAGGGCAGGGTTCAGCCTTTCAATGTGACCCACCTGAATCAAAACCCCACTTTCCTCTGCTGCCCTTAAAAGAGAGTTTGCAGACTTAACAGAGTCCGATATGGGTTTTTCAATAAAAACATGTTTCCCTTTATGAATACATTTTAATGCTGTAGCACAATGATCAGCAGTAGGTGTCACAACAGTCAGACCATCGCTTCCATCAATTAATTCGTTTAAACTATTAAATGATTTTATTTTATAGTCAGATGCTATTTTTTCTGCTCTGCTCCGGTCTTTATCGTAAATACCGGAAAAACGGACACGCTTCATTTTGGCTAAATGTTTTACATGGTGCTGTCCTAAGTGTCCCACTCCAACGACGCCTATTCTGGGTTGGTCAATTGCCATTTGATTTCTTTAAAGGTTAGAATTTAAACATTAAATCGAAAATAAATACAGTCCCCCTCTTCCACAACATATTGCTTACCCTCCATATTAACCAACCCCCTGTCTCTTACCGCTTTTTCCGAGCCCAATCGATTCAAATCAGCATATTTATAAACCTCCGCCTTGATAAATCCCCTTTGGAAGTCAGTATGAATAATGCCTGCTGCCTCGAGAGCAGTGACCCCCCTTTTGATTGTCCAGGCACGAACCTCTTTGGGTCCTCCTGTAAAATAAGTCTGAAGTCCCATCAAATCAAAAGAAGCGTGAATGACTTTGTTTAAACCCGGTTCTTCCAGTCCGTATTCTTTTAAAAAATCCTGTTTTTCTTCCTGTGGGAGTGTTGATATTTCCTGTTCAATCTTCCCACAAATTCTGACTGCACCATTCCCCTCTTTTTGTGCAAAATCAAACAAACCCTGAACGTGTGTGTTTCGGGTTTTAGAACTGATCTCTCTTTCACTGACGTTGGCAATATATAAAATAGGCTTCGCAGAAAGAAGGTGAAGGGTTTTGATGATTTTATTTTCATCTTTGTCCCGGTTTAACGTTCTTGCTCGGTGACCCTCATTGCAATGATGGTTCAGTTTAGACAAAAAATCCGCCTCTTTTTTAATTATTTTATCCCCAGATTTTGCCAACTTTTCTGCTCGCGTCAGCCGCTTTTCAATGGTTTCCAAATCAGCCAACAAGAGTTCAGTTTCAATGGTTTCTGCATCCCGAACAGGATTAACATCACTATCAACATGGGTGATGTTTTTATCTTCAAAACAACGAACCACATGCACCAATGCCTCAACCTGCCGGATTTGTCCCAAAAAACGGTTTCCCAGACCCTCGCCCTTGCTGGCTCCCTTAACCAGTCCAGCGATATCAGTGAACTCTACTGTGGCAGGGGTTACCGTTTCAGGAGAAAATATTTTTTTAAGGCGGTTAAGTCTCGGGTCTGGTAAAGATACCACCCCCACATGGGGTTCTATTGTGCAAAACGGATAATTTTCCGAAGGTACAGAAGACGCAGTTAGAGCATTAAAAAGAGTGGACTTGCCTACGTTTGGTAAGCCAATAATTCCGCAGCGCAAGGCCATAATTGATATTATTTGAAAGTATTAACTAAAAAGGGTCCAGGGATGGATCCATTCCTGAATCCCACACTAACTTTTCAAATAATCCAACCTGAAGATCTTTTGCAAAATAAATAGTATTATTTTTTACTTTAAGCACAGCATCTCCCCATGCCATAAAAGTAGGTTTGCTAATGATTTTTTTGATATCAATCTGGTATAGGATTTTTTTGTGGTAGGGGCGCACCTGTCCCTTAAATTTAAGTTCTTTTACTCCCAGGGCCCTTCCTCGTCCTTTTCCTCCTGCCCAAGACAGAAAAAAACCGATCAACTGCCAAAACCCATCAAGCCCTAAACAACCCGGCATAACCGGATCATTTTTAAAGTGGCACTTAAAAAACCATTTATCAGGATCAATATCTAGCTCCGCCTTAATGATTCCTTTACCAAATTTACCACCCTTTTGCGAAATTTTAATAATTCGGTCAACCATTAACATAGGCTCCTGAGGCAATTTCCCGTTTTTCTTCCCAAACATGCTACCATCACTGATTTTTAATAGATCCTGCTTATTGTATGATTGTTTTTTTTCCATAGCAGCACAACTAACGAGTGTCGAATTTAAGTATGAAATAAGGTTTACTCATTATTCTTTTACTCTTCTTTATTTGCGGGCGCAATGGTCTTATATAAATTCACACTTTAAATAAGGAGTAAACATGTCTGGTTGGGTTCTAATATTAGGCTGTTCCACTGGTCACGGGGGAGCCACAGCAAAAAAAATGGCAGAACAGGGATATGGAATTATAGGGTTTCATTTGGATAGGGGAGACCTGAAAAGGGAAGCGGAAAAAACAAAAGAGGAAATTTCCAATTTAAATGGAGGGAAGGTAATTTTTTGGAACACCAACGCCGCATCACAGGAGACCATGGATAAATACATTCCTCAAATAAAAGAGATGACAGAAGGCACCCCACTAAAACTCCTACTTCACTCAATTGCGTTTGGAACCACAACAAATTTTTTTGGGGAACAACCCGTAACACAAAAACAAATGGATATGACCGTTAATGTTATGGGAAACTCACTTTTATATTGGACACAAAAATTATTTAAGGCTGACCTGTTGGGCAAAGGTTCTCGAATAATAGGACTCACCAGCGAAGGGAACTATGTTGCCATGGAAGGATATGGACCAGTGAGCGTTGCCAAGGTTGCCATGGAAGCCATCATACGTCAGGTCGGCTGGGAACTGGGACAATATGGAATCACAGCCAATGCTGTTCAGGCAGGAGTAACACCCACAAGGGCTCTTACGAAGATCACTGACAGATGGGAAGAGTGGATTGATAATACAAAAAGGAGAAACCCCATGCGGCGAACAACCACACCAGAAGATGTTGCTAACACAATTTCTCTTTTAATGAAACCGGAAGCAGATTTTATAAATTGCAGTATAATTTACTGTGACGGCGGGGAACATCGGTCTGGGATGGTGTAGAGCCAACTGTCATTCTGAATTCTTCGCTTCGTTCAGGATATACTAGGGGAAGAATGACATGGTTGTTATTACGAAGTCTTCTTTAGTCCGTTTAATCGTTTTATAGTATCTCTCCGTTTAGGTATACGCTCATCCCCATCCTTCCATAATTCCATTAAGGATTCATAAGAAGTAATAGCTTCTTTCGTTTTCCCCTGCTCTTCATAAATGCGACCCTGCCAGTAATAGCCTAAGGGGCGGAAAAAAGTGAATGTTCTGTAATCCTGGTCCGGTGAGGCCAATTTCCGGGCTGTGACCATGGCAAGATCATATTTCTTTAAATAGAATTCAGCTTCACATTTTTTATCTCGGGAAAATTCCCTGAAAAGTTGTCCGTTTTGCGACTCACTGTATTCCCTGAACGTTGATAGGACCTTTTCCCAGTCCTGCTCACCATATGCAGCGATTATGTGAGAACCAACAAAATATTCATTTGCCCATGTATGGGTTAAACGCTTTTCAATGATAATGTCTTGAATTCTGTTTTGATAATTATTAAAGGACTCTGCGTTGCCCAAAATTGAGTGAGCCCATGCCATTAAATATAGAAAATCAATATGGCCACCTACGTCCGGGTCATTGATATCGGAAAACCGTTCCGCATCACTTTTTAAGCTTTCATAATCTTCTGAAAGGCAAGCACCTAAAACAAGGATTCTTGCGTATAATTGCCTTTTAAATGCATCCTTTTTATCAAGGGAAGTTTCAATGAAATCATTCAATAATTTTTCCCGCCTTTCTAAAAATTTACCCTGGATAAAATAAAACCCATTTTTTAGCATGAACACATCAAATTTATTTGGATAATCTTTTCGTAAATCTATTAAAATTATTTCTGCTTCAGTGAAACGACTCAACTCAATAAGAGCAAAACCCTTTCCAACTCTTGCAAAAGGATGTTCTTGTTCAATGATTAAAATTTTATCTGAAATTTTTATACCTTCTTCCGAGTGCCCCTGTCTTAACTTTAATCCCATTAATCTTTGGAGTAACATTGGAGAATTTTGATTAGCTGTGAGCTTCCTTTCCACCATTTTAACTGCTTTGTCAGTCATTTTTTCTGATATATATAAATCAATGATGTGAATTGAAGCCAAATCAAATTCGGGATCCAATTGTATAGCATGTTCAAAAGCTTTCAAGGCCTTTAAGGGATTATTTAAACCATGGAAATAGCATTCGCCTAACAAGTACGAATATTCCTTATTGTCCGGGTATATTTCGGATAAGTATTCAAATGTTTCCAGGGCGTCGGTGTATTTATTTGAAATAATATTTTTTACACCACGTGCCACTTTCTTTTCGTCCTTATCAAGATTAGAAAGAGCAAGATATGTGTCCAGTGTAGAAATTGTTGCGGAATCAGAACTTGCTCCTTCCGCGCCGGAAGCCCACCATTGGGCAATGGCTAGTTTATACAGAGCCTGTTTAAAGGACGGATCCATTGTGACGGCTTCCTGCAGTTCCACCACTGCTTCATTGAAAGATACATTATTTAAATAAGCTACCCCAGTTACAAAATGATTATAAGCTGTCATATTTGAAGATGTTTTTTCACTAACAGCCAGATCAACCGTTTCTATCATACCTAAATTCAGATCTTCAATTACAAAAGAAGAAAGCTGGTCCACCATGGCATAAATATCGGTCCCTTCCACTTTCCGGGATTTGATGACAGAACCATCTGCTACGTCTAAAAGTCGGGAGGTGAGCACAGTAGTTTTCCCCACTTTGATGATGTTACCTGTCATCATGGTTGAAGCGCCGGCATCCTGGGCAATGTCTAATGCCATAGAAGGGTCAATATAACGGGAATCCTTAGCACCCATTTGCTTTTGGATATCAAACAATCGTTGTGAACTATAAATTTTGAGATCGTTTATTCCGGAGAGATCGGTTATAATTAATTCTTGGAGTATTTTCCCGGTTCGGTCATTTTCACTTTCCGAGGAAAGATTCTCAAAATTGAAAACAGCAAGGGATTTTTTATCAGCATGAACAGATGATGCTCCAGGCTGTTTCAATGCAAAAATAGTGACAAGTAATCCGATAACAACCCCTGCCATAACGTAAGGAATTTTACTTTTTTGTACTTTTGCCTTAGGGTCATCAGGATTTTCCACCCTGTAACCTATATATAAAAGCGTTGCTATGATGGTGGAAAAACAGTAGATGA
>CAZBBE010000004.1:0-34762 GCA_964489755.1 uncultured bacterium
TTGAGACCCCAAGATGAAGAAACAGGTCTTTTGTACAGCCGGTCATGTTTTTTTGTTGGAAAATATATTGAACAAAATAAATTAATAAGAGACAGTCTCTTTATGGAGGGAGCTCTAACCGCTTTGTCCATCGTTTTAAATATTGACCAGAAGGAAATTAATTCAGAAACAATCCTGAATCTCGGAGAGGGTCGGAATTTCTTGGTGAATAAAATAGAAAATTCAAGTGCATTATCCCTTCCTGCTCTGTACATGTTTGGGCTAAATATAGGAGAATTTATTTTTCTACAACCGGTAAGGGAACGTATGAAACAACGGGATTTACTTGAATCTTTATTCCATCGCATACACAGCCTTGACGCAACCTATGATTTTGGAGGTCCTCTTCACCTTTTAGGTATATTGTATTCTCGATTACCAGGAATGGATGTGAAGCAAGCTAAAGCCTATTTTGACAGAGCAATTCAAATGTACCCCAATTGTTTCAGTAACAGGACCGCCAAAGCCGAATATTACTTCATCAAATCTGGACACCGGGAAGCATTCCATAACGAATTATCTAAGGTTATAACTTTAGACCCAACACAAATACCCGATATAATGCCTGAAAACATCATGGAACAAGGAAGAGCAGAAATCCTTTTGGAAAGGGAATCAGACTTATTTGAGTAATCCTAACAGTAAATAGATATCTGGATGGTTAATCAAAATGGAATTCTTTCATTAGTGTAAGTAATGTTATTTGTTATTAATTACACATAAAACTATCTTTGATTCTCATTTTAAAACATGTAATTTTAACCAAGTTTATTGATATTTCTGTTATAGACACTGTTATTTTAGGATCTACAATAAAAACCAGAGGAAGCTGTACTCCGTTTACAAAAAACAGGCCTTTCCCGATTATCGGGATGAAGGAAGTTTGCTGTAAGCGGGAGGCATCCACCGTGAAAAATCGCGGTCCTGAAAAACAACTGTAGCAGAATAAAAAGGCCTTCTGCAAAAAATCAGAGGGCTTTTTTATTTAATCTCACCGTTTACCATTTTTTGGAGCTGCTCAATACGGCTCCGATTTCCCCTGATTTTGAATAACATTCCCTTTTCATTATGCATTTTACGGATAACTTCCACTCCTTCCTGTACAGATGAAATATTTTTCCCCTGTTCATAGGGAACAAAGAGTTCTGCGGTTGTATAACATTCTTCCATTGCCATCTTAATTTTATGAAGCAGGGCATCCAAACCAAGATAGTTTTGGGCTGAAATATAGAGCCCCTCAGGTAATTTATTTTTCAGATATCCCATTTGAATATCCTGGTCCATTTTATCCAATTTATTAAAAATAACTAGATATGGAACTTTATCTGCCTTGATTTCGATCAAAACATTTCTGATGATTTGGTAGTGCTCCAAAACTGATGGAGAGGAAGCATCCAATATAATTGCCAGCAGATCCGCTTCAGTTGTTTCACTCAATGTGGAGTGAAAACTGGCAACCAGATGATGAGGTAATTTTCGAATGAATCCAATGGTATCACTCAATAAAAAGGAATGTGATGAATCAATGTCAACTGATCGGATAGTCGTGTCCAGAGTAGCAAATAACTGGTCAGCAATATAAACATCTGCTCCGCTTAATGCCTTCAACAAGGTTGATTTTCCTGAATTTGTGTATCCCACCAGGGCAACCTTAAATTCCGATTGACGGCGTTTTCCCTGTACTTCCCTTTCCTTTTCAATTTTTACTAACTCTTTTTTCAGTTTTGAAATCCGTGTTCGAATAAGCCTCCTGTCCACTTCAATTTGGGTCTCTCCTGCTCCGGCTCGTGTTCCGATTCCACCCATCTGCCGCTCCAAGTGAGTCCACAAACGTGTTAGCCTCGGAAGGAGATACTGTAAATTTGCCAATTCAACCTGGGTTTTTGATTCCTTGGTAAGGGCATGATTTTTAAATATATCTAAAATTAGAGCACTGCGGTCTAAAACTTTTATGTCTCCACATATCTTTTGATAATTCTTAGATTGGGTGGGACTTAAATCATCATCAAAAATAATGAGGTCAATATCCAATTCTTTTGCTTGATGAACCACCTGTTCCGCTTTTCCCTTCCCAATATAATAGACAGGATTTATCTTCTGAATCTTCTGGGTAATTAATCCCACCACATCTGCTCCAGCAGTGTCAGCCAACAGAGTAAGTTCCTCTAAATGTTCCGCGATGATTTCTTCCGTATTAGTACGGTGAATCACCCCCACCAATAAGGTCCTTTCCTTGTTCGCCGAATTTCGTTTGGTTATCATTATGGACTATCGCCTGATTCTACTCGTACCCAAAATAGTTTCAAGGAGGAAGAATATGATTGCTAAAATTAAAAATCCCCTCCACAAAGATGATCCGTAACGGATATTTTTTAAATGGTTTTCCAAGTCTGTTTGAGGTGGAACCCATCGAACGCGATCATGGGAGAAAAGATTGAGAACCTCATCTTTTGATAACCGTTCCGACGGATATTCAAATTCCGATAACCCTGTTGAAAATGATGCATAAGTTTCTCCATTATTTAACACTTTATACGAACCCAATTCTTCTGTATGCATAATTTTCAACTGGTTTGCATTATAGTCGGGAATTAATTGAACTTTTTTCCCTGACGGAGTAAGCAACGTCCACTCTGATTTCAAATCTTTGTCCTCCACACCAATCATCTTTATTTCTCCCACGATTACCGGTTTTGTGTTGGATTCATCTGTAGCTAAATAAAGAAGGATTCGATGTAAGAGAGATACTGCCAACCCTTTGATAGGAAAATCACTCCAATTCAAATCCATAAGAGATGTAAAATAAAAAAGAATGCCTCCAAAAATCGGAATTTCCAAAAGATATGGATCGCCATTATTCAATGTTAATACCGGGATATGCTTCAGTGGTGGAGTAATTTTTATGTACTGAAATACTTGAGGAAGCTCATTTTTAATATTTCTTAATTTTAAATCATCAAGAACAGGATGATTATTCTCAGCGACAGAAACGGAGTAGAATGATTCTCCCGATACCGAGTTTAATCCTGTGACCTGAGGTAATTGTAATGATTTTATACCAATTTCATCCAACTGTGTTACCGTACGGTCACCGGCAAACCAAATAATACCTCCTCCTCCATTCAAAAATATCTGAATATCATCAATAACATTTGGACTTAATCTACCTGGATTATACATAATCAGTACATCCGTATAATCCAATGGAAGGTGATCCGGATTAGGATTTATTTTTGTTTCAACAAGTAGAAACCCAGTTTGATTATCAATGGCTGACAGTGCAGTTTCCAAAAGAAAAGTTTCTTCCACCGATCTGCCCATAACCGTACAGGAAATTTGTTCAGGAACGGTAAAGTCAAATGAAAGATAATTGTCAAGTAAGTAATCATCCTCTGGAATTTCTAAATGTCCTTGAATTACTCCACTCATACCAGGATACACTTGATAAATAAAATCTTTTCTTTGCTTTCTGCTAAACGATGCCACCACCTGTCCTAACCGGTCATCTTTTAAAAATAATTCCAACGGAATATTTCGTTTATCCTTTAATCCATCATTTTTTACTGTAGTTTCTATCTTCAAAAGCGAATTCGGAAGACGAATTTGGCTGAGAATATCCACATCTAATAGAGATAAATTGTTGGTCAATTCCTCTTGAGAAATACCATAAAACCGCCACCCTGTTTCCGATGTGTCTGCCAGAAAATGTGATACCGGGATATAATCCACCATATCAGCATGAATTTGTTTTGAAAAATCACTGATGATGAAACATTCTTTGTTGGGTTCAAACGCATCTTGCATATGTAAAACTGAATCCACCTTCAGAAAAAGATGATCTTCAGTATTGGAAATTTGAACTCGTTCCAGTGCAGTCTTCAGGGACTGATCACCAGGACTTCCATAATAAATCTGTTTCAGGGGATTTGTTTGATAACAATGAAATACGGTTAACTCATCATAGATATCCGCAATATCTAAAACATGGGATTTTCCATTTTCTAACAGGGAACTTCCATCTCTTAACATGGACATACTGGCCGAATTATCTAAAATGACAACCACTCTTGATTCTTTTATCCCGGCAATCCAAGCAGGAATAAATCCTTTAAAAACCGGACGAGCCGCCATTAAAATGAGACAAATAATAATAAGCATACGAAGGAGCACCAGAAGCCATTGACGTATTTTTAACCGTTTAATGGTCTCATATTCCAATTCACGTATATATTTCAATGAGCTGAATTCTATCTCTTTAGTTTGACGTAAACTGTACAGATGTATAATTATAGGAATGGATGCAGCCAGCAGACCCCACAACATAGCTGGTGTAAGAAAAATCATAAACTCGCACCCCTGAACAATGCCATTACTCCTCCAGAAACGATGGGAATCATTAAATTATCATCTATAGGTAATGGACTTAATTCAATCAGACTGGCTGCTAACGAACCGGAAATACGATTAATCCAGATTATTGACGGGAAAAATATCGAAATGAAAATGCATGAGATAAATCCTCCCGCAAATCCCTCCAACGATTTTTCTCCAACCTTTATTTTTCCATATCGTTGCCCGATTAATGCCGCAACCGTATCTCCCACACTCATAAAAAGAAGGGCTAATACTGCAATATCTTTCTCAAAAAGAAACACACTGATGGTACCCCCAATAAATACCCATGTTGCTCCGGTCAATTTTCCTTCTAATTCATGTTTTCTCAACATGGGTGAGAAAAATATTCGAAACCATTTTTGAATCCAAGCAATTCGGGATCGAAAATAATCAACGGTCACAAAACAAATTGTGACCGAAAATAAAATCCATACCATCGTCATCCGGTCTTGTACAAAGAAATAATAACTTAAGGGTATAACCGAATTACCTAAATGGATAATCTTGCGTTTTATTTCTTCTTTTTTGAGTATCAACTATTTTTCCATCATTTGATTGAATATGTCCTGCAAATCCTCTACACTGATGATAATATCAATAGGAATCGATCTTTCCAAAACAGTTCCCGGAACAATGGATTGGTCTAACACCGTAAAGGGAATTAAAGTTGTATCTTGTTTATAATCAACTTTACCTAATAATAACCCGGATTTTTTCAATTCTTTTTCCGCTTTTGTTTTACTGAGTTGATACAAATTTGGAACCTGGAAAAAATTTGGTGGTTTTCCCTTACTAACGCTCAAATGAATCCCATTTCCTTTTCTCAAAATATCTCCACCTTTTGGTGATTGCCAGATTATTGTACCTTCTTTTTTATCCGGATGGAATTCAAAATATACTGTATCCAACAACAAACCAACTTGTTGTAAAATCAGTGTACCATTTCTTTTTGATTGCCCAATCAGATAAGGGACCTCAACCAATCGTTCGGGGTGAGATATTGATAGACGAATGGTACGACCTATCTTAACACGGGAATAGGGTTTGGGAAATTGATCCATAACGATGCCTGGCAAAACCGTATTTGTGAACACAGTATCATTTATTACCGCTTTAAATCCTTCAGACTCCAGAACATCTATTGCTTTAGAAATAGTTTTGTTTTTCAGATTCATCAATGGAATATTGTGAGCTTTTCGTATGTACCAAGGCATAATCATTGAGTTAAAAATGATTAAAGTAACAAATCCCAAAAATCCAAATACCAATAGGTATCTAATGAAACGATTCATCTGATGTTTATTTCAAACATGATTAGGATATGAACTATGAAACTTAAAGTTTCATTTTTTATAAATTCCAAAGTTATTTTAATTAACCCTTCCTAAAAATATTATTTTATTTCTTGATTACAAAAACAAACGCGGTTGTCAGTCGCCAAATGTGTCTCCAATGATGACATCAACACCATTCAGAAAATCCGGTGTTTCCATAATTTTCTTTCCCTCTCTTTGCATTGTCAATAATTTAATTTGTCCATAACCAGCTTGAATTATAAGCTGTTTTTTATCACAATATGCTACCGATCCTGGATTTTTTTTCTCATTGGATTGATTAACACGTGACCTCAATATTTTAAAACGCATTCCTTTCCAATAAGTAAATGCTCCCGGTATTGGAGCCAGTCCACGGATTTGGTTATGAATAATTTCAGCGGGTTGTGCCCAATCAATACGACTGTCACCTTCCTTGATTTTCGGAGCTGAAGTAGCAATAGAGTGCTCCTGTTCTTGTGGAGACAAGGAATTATCTTTTAAACGATTTAGAGTTTCCAATAATAAATAGGCTCCCTTTTTGGACATTTTTTCAGATAATGTTCCATAAGTATCAGAGTCATTAATTGGAACTTTCACCCTCATCAGAATTGAACCTGTATCCACTAATCTTCGAATGATAAATGTGGTTAATCCGGTCTCCCTTTCACCGTTCATTATGGCTCTTTGAATGGGCGCTGCTCCACGGTAATGGGGGAGCAGGGAAGCATGAAGGTTAATAGACCCTTTTTGTGGAATATTCAGGAGAGAATCCGGCAGAATTTTAAATGCCACCACTAAAAAATAATCTGGATTAAAAGTGTTTATTTCCTCTAAAAATTTTGGATCATCTAATGTCTGAGGTTGCAAAAGAGGGATGTTTTGACTTTTTGCAAATTCACCAACTTTTGTTATTTTTTCTGTCTTCTTCCTACCAGTTGGTTTTGAAGGATTGGACACAACCGCCAACAGGGAATATTCTGATTCAACAATTACTTTTAAGCTGGGAACTGCAAATTCAGGATTTCCCATGAATATTATATTCACCGTATCCTCAACTCGTTTTTAAAATTTAAATCAGTTTTCGAATGATGATTAAAAATTACAAATAAACTTCGGGTTTTGATTTTATATTTGACCCCTTAATAGAAGTTTTTTTAAAGTTTCGAATGTTTTTTAAGTAGGGAATCTTTGCCGCCCTGCTCACCCGGTCAATGATTAATATTCCATTTAAATGATCCACCTCATGCTGAATGGCTCTTGCAAGCAATCCGTCAAATTCCTCTACTTTTTTCTTTCCATCCTCATCATGGAAACTGAATGTAATAACTTCCGGTCTGGTGATATCAAACTTGATTTCCGGAAGAGAAAGACAACCCTCAGAATACACAGATTCACCCTCAGAATTTTCGATTTTTCCATTTATAAAAATACGAGGGTTTTCATTTTCATCCACATGAGAAATATCAACAACAAATATATTTTTTTTTACCCCAATCTGATTGGCTGCCAATCCAATTCCTTCAGCTTCATACATGGAATCCATCATATCGTTAATCAGGTCGGATAAATCTTCATCTGGTAATACATTATTACATTCTTCCCTCAGAATGGGATCACCATAGTAAACGATATCTCTGACTGCCATTAAGTATTCACTCCCTCTGATAAAGTATCCTCATCAGTTGTTTTTCCTTCTAAGCCAGCGATGGATGACCTGTCCACGGTGATATTTACATTTTTCCCTATATTCACAACGAGAACAGTACCTTTTTGTTTGACTCCTGCAATTGTTCCATGAATTCCACCAATGGTGATAACCTTATCTCCTTTTTTCAGGGATTGAATCATTTGTTGTTTTTTCTTTTGTTTTTTAGTATTAGGTCTAATCATCAGAAAATATACAATGAACATAATAACGATAAAAGGTAGCATAGCTGCCAGACCCCCGCCCTGCCCGGATTCGCTCCCAGCCATTGCTTGTATGATTTCCAAAATTCTCTCCTTAAAATTTGTGTGTAAAATTAGACAGTCTATCGTCGTTTAACAAGGTGTACTATCAACAGATTTGATTAAAATGATATGAATGTTATAACAATCAACAAAGACATAATAATACCTTATTCAGAAATAAAATTTGAATTTTTCCGATCATCAGGTCCGGGAGGACAACACGTAAATAAAGTTGAAACGGGCGTCCGTCTGCGGTTTGATTTGACCCGTTCCGTACACTTACCAGGGTATATGAAAAAAAGACTTTTGCTTATTCACAGAAGGAAAATAAATCAAGGTAGCGAATTATTAGTTGAATCTACATTGTATAAAAGTCAGCACCGGAACAAACTGGAAGTGATTAACAAATTTACTGAATTACTCATTCAGGCGTCAAAAAAAGAGAAAAAACGAATAAAAACCACCCATACAAGATCATCAATAGAAAAACGTTTATTCAAGAAGAAAAAGCGTAGTAACATTAAAAAACTACGCAAAAAACCTGACCAAGATGATTCATAACAAGATTCCAAAATTATTTTTTTACCGGGATGCCGTTTGTGTTGCAAAAAAATTACTAGGGAAAGTCATTTTTTCCAAATATAAAGATATGTGGCTAACTGCACAAATAATAGAAACAGAAGCATATTATTTGAAGGATAAAGCCAGCCATGCTTCATTGGGATATACAAAAAAACGAAAAGCGTTATTCATGCCTCCCGGAACAATCTATATGTATTTTTCAAGAGGAGCTGATTCCTTAAATATAAGTTGTAAAGGAAAAAGAAATACAGTTTTAATTAAATCGGGGTTTCCCATCAAAACCAACAGTAATTTTGATGTCATGATTAAAATAATGCAAAATTTAAACCCCTTAATAAACAAAGCGGGTTTTCGAAAAATCGAAAAGTTATGTTCCGGTCAAACACTTTTATGTAAATCATTAAATTTGAAAGTAAAAGATTGGGACAAAAAACAATTTAATTTAACCCGGTTTTTTATTTCAGATCAAAACGATAACCCCGGAAAAATCATCTCAACACGCCGTTTAGGGATTACAAAAGGAAGAGATGAACACTTGTTTTACAGATTTATTGATTTTCGATTATCTAAATATTGTTCAAAAAATCCACTAACAAAACAGGCTGTAGAGGGAATTGATTTTCTCATAAATTCTGGTCATTAGGATTAAGGGATATGGATTTCGACTGTTGTCCCTATATTGGGGACAGATTTAAGTATGCGAATAGTCCCATGATGTAATTCTTGAATAATCCGGTAACTAAGAGATAAACCAAATCCCCACCCATATTTTTTTGTCGTAAACCCCGGACGAAAAACATGTTTCCAATTTTTACGTAAAATCCCTGATCCATTATCTATTACATGAATTCGAAGTCCGTCAGATTTCGGTAACAATCTAACCTCTACTTTCCCAGATTTAGGTTGTAACGAATCCAACCCATTTTTGATCACATTCTCAATTGCCCAGGATAGTAAAGTTTCATTAGCCATCACTTCTAATTCTTGAGAAATAGGATTTTCAATTACAATTTTAAAATTATCTGATGGCAATCTCCGATTTAAATAGTTTACAACCTGCTGGATTAAATCATAAACTTTTACTGAACTCAGTTCTGGTTTGGAGCCGATTTTTCCAAAACGGTTTCCCACCTGCTCCAGCCTTTTCACATCTGCTTCAATTTCAGGTATAATTTCCAGTGATTTCTCTGGATGTGATTTCAATCTCTCAACCCATCCTATTAATGCGGAGACAGGTGTCCCCAGTTGATGAGCTGTTTCTTTTGCCATACCAGTCCAAATATTATTGTTCTCAGTTTGTCTTATGTAGGTAAATCCTGCTAATCCGAAAAAAATGATAAAACAAAAAGTCGCTATTTCAAGATAAGGAAGCCATTTTAATTGCCGGATTAAAACAGAGTCCCCATAATGCAAATACCCCAATATATGTTTTTCATCAGAACCCGGAGCAGAATAAACCAATACTATCGGCGAATTTTGTTGATCCATAAAATCCTGATTTCGCTTAATTACTGATGGTTCCATCCAATCATCCGGAATATTTTTCCAAGATCGGGGATTCCCTAAGGCATCTGACTGAATGATAGGAAATTGGATTTGGGTGATGATTTTATCAAATATAAAATTTAGATTTTCATCAGTTTCGCTCTCTACAGCTTCAGCAATGATCTCAGCATACATATGTACTATCTTTCGATTATCCTCTCTTAATCTTTCAACAATCCACTGTGAATAATACAGAATCCCTGTAAAAAAGAGAAATCCAATGAGTAATAATCCCACTTTTATATTGGCTGAATAGCGGAAAGATGTCACTTCAGATTAACTTCCTATCAAACGGTTTTATAATTTTGAATAAGCTATACATTTCTTCTTACTGTATAAAATCTTCCTTCTTTAACAAGGTCTGTCAAATACCAATTCTCATTGTTCCATGGATTTCCTTTAATATCAGTTTCCTCTGAAATGTAGATAAATAGCTGTTTTGGTTTTGTAGGTTTTTTTCTACAATATTCATTCAATAAATCCCCCATGTTAAAAAATCCAGCCGACTTCAATACACTGACCAAAAATTTGCTTCGTTTAATTGTATTACATTTAACCTGAATAATTCCTTTTTGGAAAGCGTATTCCCGTACAGCATTCAGGAGATTTCGGAAAATATGTTTGTTCTTTCCATCAGCAAATATATCTATTATGAGAAATGTGTTTAGTTCCGACACTAATACAGCATATCCCAATAATCTATCATTCTCATAATGACATAGAAAGGTGTGGTTATGGTAGGGATTATCCTTAAGTCGCCAGTTGAGGTAAAGGGCAGACCTGTCAACCGTGATACCATACCGGGATTTATTCCGTTTCCAAAGATCTTCAATCTGAGAAAAGGAAACATCCATATCATTAAATATTTTTATTTGATTCGTTAATGTAAACTTTGGCGGCTGAGGTATTCCTCTCAACAAAATGCTAAAGAAATATGCAAATATTCTTCCTAACATCTGATTCTTTTTTATAAATGAGGGAAACATAGGTATAAGACTATCTGGGGGTAATTGACTTTTAATTAAAACACGGTAAGATACCCAGTCATCAAAAGCACGATACCCGAGTTTTTCGCGAATTCTTCCTGGAACTCCTTTAGCAATATTTCCGGTAGTAGTGAAAAAGACTTTAAATCGGTTTTTGGCTATTTCAAAATATTTCTTTTCGTGAGGGAAATATATGCCCTTTCCCCTTATATCGGGGTGACTCATACAATTTTCTGTTTTCCCTGCTATGTATTTTTTACCAAAAAAACTCAAGGGCGTTGGGATAAGACTATATTGAGCTATCAGTTGATCCTCAGTATTTCGGTCATTATCAAAAACAAGCCATATACCTCCCTGTCCATCCCAGGTATTTATCCACTCCCACACATATTCATTCTGATTTCTATGCCTACCAGTAACGAGTTTGTACAGGTTGTTTATCTGTATTTCATCACCCGTTTGATAGGGTCTTTGTATTTTGCTTATTTTATTTCTCTTGGTACAATTGGTTTAAAAAACTTTGTTCAATTTTCAGTAATAATTAATAAATCCCAATGATAGCTGAAAGCTTTCCATTATAAAATCATTCATTTTTCTTAAAAAACTTTGCAGGATTTCCATACCAAATCTCATTATCTTCAATATTGTTCCTTACTTGTGAACAAGCTCCTATAATGCAATTTTTACCTATACTGAAACCAGGCATTAAAGTGACATTTGCTCCAACTAAAGTCCCATCGCTAATTCCCTTTACTATTTTTATTTTGTCTTCTTTTAGATTTGGGGTATCGGTAAGAACAAATCCATATTTTATGGTAACATCAGATCCAATTAACGCATTAGCAGAAATAGTACACCTACTTCCAAACGATGTATTGTCTCCTATTTTCACACTTTCTCTAATTTCACAATAAGCTGTGAAACTACAATTTTTTCCTATTCTGGCTCCTTTTTTAACAATGCAAAAGGGACCAATCCTTGTATTATCACCAATTTCTACACCCTCTTCAATATAAGCTAGAGGATGGATGTCTGTATTTTTCCCAATAATTGATTGATTTGATTTCATTTTATTCTCCTTACATGGTTATATTCAAAAGTTTTATGAATATCATCATTACACACCTCTAGAGCATAAAAATATATATATCTATTTTTTAGTTTTCTTCGTATTTTTAAGCCAGCATCAATAAAAGACTGTTCAACCGTTTCCATTTTGTATTCTTTATAATCTAGCTCCCAATGATGTGCATCAGTAAAAATATTTCGAGCAAGAATTTTCCACTCCAATTTTATTTTTTTCAATAGAGGCAGTTTTATTTCAAGGTCCAATAATGTTCTTTCATTTCTAGGTAATGATATAAACGCATATTTTTTTACAAAAGTGGGGATTTTCTTTATAATCTTTTGAGATTCTTCAAAGGGAATATGTTCTAATATTTCAAACGCCATTAAATGATCATATTGTTCCTTGAAATCATGCTCCACAACATTGGTTAATATATTCGGTTTCTTGCCCTCGTCAATGTCAAGGGTGGTAACTGAAAAACCTTTGCTGCGGCAATAGTTGGCTGTGAATTCGCTACCAACACCAATCTCAATAATCGTTTCAGATTTATTCTTATTAATAAACCCTTCCATGATTTTTTGCTGATACCAATAAAAAATCCAATGATCACAAGGCTCAAGGTGTTTCGTCCATTCTGCACCATACTTATAAATGTTATTTTTGAATTCTACGCTTTTCAATTCCTCGCTCATATGGAAAGTTTCTTTATGAAAAATATTACAGTTGGTGAATGTTAAAAAATAAATTATTTAGAAACATTTTTCTCATTTTTCCTTATTTCAAGTAAAATTATTCTATAAATAAATAAGTTATAAACTAAGTAAAACAATGCTGTGGATAGTGTCAATGCCCAAAATACAGATTCAATGTCAGATCGAAAAAAGTACATTGAACCGAAACGGACGGCAAGTGAAACAATGGTCAGATACAGTGCAATTTCCTGTTTGTTCATGATGGTAAATGTAGTACTGATAGGAGATGTTGTAAACTGCATAAACATTCCTATAGCGAGAATCTGTATAATAACTCCGGAGAACTGCCACTCGTTCCCAAAAATTATCTTCATAAAAAACGGGGCAAAAAGAAAAATGGATAAAAAAGGAACTAATCCTATACCCGCTAACCTTTGTACTGTTTTTTTATAAACATTTAATAATTGTTCTGGTTTATGATTGAAGGTGTCCGTAGCTTTTTGAAAATAAACTTTTGTTACGGATGTACCAAACAAACTCATTGGTATGACAGTAATACGGTTTGCCAACATATAAAGTCCCACCATTTCCATTGAAAAATATTTTGCTAAAAAAAATACTGGTATCTCTAAAGAAAGTGTATTCAAGAATACTATGGATGAATTGACCAAAGGAAACTTCTTATATTGAATAGCTAGATTTTTGATAGAATGAGCAGTTTTTTCCTGAATCATAATCATAGATTTTTTAATATAAAAGAAGGAAGCAATTAGTAAACCAAAAATGTAGCAACCAACAAGTGTAAAAAAATCCGGATAAAACCATCCAAAACCGATAGCGGAGAATTGTGTGGTTGATACCTGATAGACCCGCACTAAAGCAAATTCACTGAACTTCTTTTTCCGAACCAGCCCATACTTGATAATCTCCAGAAGTCCATAAAAGAAAACCCCTGCTGGAATCAATAGTGCTACGTTAACAAGCTCTACAGCATTTAATAAAGTTAATAATGGATACCGGAAAAAATAGAATACAGCCGCTGTCACAAGTGTAACCCCTACCAATACAAGAAAGGATAATTTAAACATTATTGATGCCACAGCATCCTCTTTGGGCAAGATGATGGCCATATCGTACCTCAAAGAGGCTACAACCCCGATCATAGTAATAATGGATACCAATAACTGGTACTTCCCTAAATCTGAAATGGAAAATATGTTGGTAATGACGGGCAGAGTCAGCAGCCCTACAGCACTGACAACAACTGTGCTAAATGAAAGTTTCAGTACATTTTTTGAGAACTCAGATAAATTCAGAAACCCGGCGGGTATCATTATTCAGAATAAAACTAATTTTTATTAAGTTGATTATTAAAGGATGCTACTGTTTGAAATTCTGCATCCATTTCCTGTCCGTATTTGATTGTTCCTATCAGCACCTTTTTCCATTTCTCATATTTATATCCTGTGATGGTATTATTATGCCAAATAAAAATGAAGTATCCTGAGAACTTATTTATTTCATCTATTAATTCTTTAACTGCACGAATTCCGGCATCAGGTTTCAATCCCATATAATAAGGCTGAATCAGGGTTTTATCCATCATCTGAAATGGGAATTCCAAGAAGGAAAAGGGTGTTTCATTCTCAAAATTATAGGGAAAGTAAGGAAAGCAAAATCCATTTCTGAATCCAATATGTTCAGCAAATCCCAATGAAGTGTCATATACTAATCCTGATTTTTCAATGACACTAAAAGATTCTGGATTACTCATCATAAGATAGTGAAATCTTCCCCCATGTACTTGATTAGGAAATTTACTCAATTCACCGGATAATTTTGCAGTATCATATCCCGTTCCTATACTACCGTGAATACCAACCTCATGTCCAATATTAGCTAATTTGTTAATGACCTCCTGCATTTGTTTCGATGAGAAATCATAATCTGCATTGGGATACCCATTTTTCCTTTTTTTTTCTGTAATAAAATAATAGGAAGAAGTTACATCAAATTCCTTTTCAATTTTTAACAGTTGATCAAAATTAAACCATAAATCCTGTCCATAAATCCGTTGAATCCACTTTTTTGATCCGTTCCACCATTCTCCTCCCCTGACTTGACGATAACCATCCTGTAGAGACCCGGTTTTACATTGGTCAATATCATGAGTTATTCCAACTTTCAATCCATGTGTATGTTTCGGATTCATCGATACATTCATCCCTGGGACTGATTCAATTGCTTTTACTAAAATATCAAAGTAATAATTGACAACCGGAGTGCAGATTAGACCTGATTTAGATAAAAAACTTTCCTTAAAAGGGAACCTACCCATTTCATCAGTTGCATCGCTGACATTCTCCTGCCAACAAGACAAAAAATAAAATGTACTCATAATAACATCTCCATGAATGATAGTATGACTCTGTTCTGTTCTTTCAATCAATTGCTGAATTTTGGATTCAGAAAACAGTATCGGAATGTTTTTCCCATCCCAAACAATGAAGCAATAATTGGGGATTTCTTGTTTATCAGAAAAAAAGGAACCCACATCACCGGGAATAACTCTAAGGACGGATTCATTATTATTCCCATAATCGAGTTGAATTGGTTTGTTCAATGTGAAAATATTATTAAATGTATCAATGACCCAGTTTATTTTTGAACTTAAACCAGAAAATTGTTCGTCTACTCGAACAGAAATACTGTTTTGATCTATTGTAATCACCTCTAAATCCTGTTCAATTTCTTCAATGCTTTATATTTCAAAAACATCGCCTTCATAAAATTTTGGAATCCAATATAATCTTTCCACTTTTCAATATACTCTGACAAAACAGTATCCTTCCTAAATTTATTTACAGCTTTTAACAAAATTATGTGTAAACGATGATAGCTGATTGTGGCTGGGTCAATGTCCGGATAAAAGTCTGCGTGGCAATAATTATACCTGGACCAATAGCCTAAATCAAATGATGGAAGGGAAGCAAACAACGTATTGAGCCCATTGTTTATAAGTTGAGTACAACGTTCATCCTCTGGAAAAACACGATGAAAATCAAACAACCCGAAGATAGAAAATATGTGCCCATTTAAAACCAGAACGGGGACATGTGATGGATATTCTTCAAAAAATGGTCCCCATTTGGTTAGAGACATGACTCCACCTTTTGATACTGGAAATTCATAGGAAACAAGTGCTTTTTGAGCGGTCTCAAGATACAGGGATTCTTTAGTGAGTTGAAAAGCTCTTAATAGAATAGAGATAGCACGAGATTGAGAAAATGCGGATTGCCACGGTCCTGGATTTTGATACGCTGGCAAGGGGACATGCGTCAACCAGCGCATGCCTAATTCATTTTTCTCCTCTCCATTATTAACAAACCAATCCGCAAATTTAATAAACCGTTTTAGGTCCGACTCTGATTTTGTCCTTAAATAGGTGTGAAATACAGATAAACCTACTTGGCCAATTGTAATCGGATAATAAATTAATTCTGAGGATGAAACATCAATGTAAGGACGATTAAGGGGAATCCCATTTTCATCATAATCTGCAATGAGAGACTGAACCAGTTTTGACCGTACAATATCCTCATCAAAGATTAAATAATATTCCCCCAGGTCAGGAGATGTCATTTCATCAGATATCCTATAAAAATCGGAGCCTCTTTTAAAATCATCTGCGACTTTTTTTAACATGAATAACTTCTTCTTAAAAGACATATGTTAGTTTGCCAGATTTGAAAACAGTTTACATAATTGTCCTGTAAGATCTTTTCGGTCGTATTTATAAATGTTCTTTGAATATATATTCTTTGGATTCAGTATAAGGTCAACTATTCCCTTGGAATCATCGTAATTAAAAATAAAACCACCATGTGTTTCATGAATAATCTCTGCAACATCAGAATCGGTAGGTGCAATACAAATGATAGGAGTCTTAGATCGAAGGTATTCAAACACTTTTCCAGTTATAATTCCTCTATTGTTGTTGGTATTTGGCACAACCAGTAGTAAATAATTTGATGCAATCATGTATTTAATAGCGTCGTTGTGAGGAACATATCCAATGGAATTTATTTGATTTGTTATTTTCATTTTCTCAATCAATGAGACTGCTTCAGGATGCACATTCCCAATAAATTGTATTTTAACTTGGATGTTCTTTTTTTTCAGTTCATACATAGCCATGAAAAAAGATTCAGGTATTTGGGATTTCGCCATACTTCCAACATAAGAAATAACTAAACTATTTTTTGTGTTAGCTTTTGATTCAACCCTTAAAAAATCATCTTCATCATATCCATTTGTAATTATTTCTACTTTATTCCTTAAGTTTTTTCCCATTAATAAATTATAAATGCTGGGACTCACCGTTGTGATCAAATCTGCACCAGACAGAATCTGCATTTCTTTCTCTACATCTTTAGCCTTAGAAATTTTAAGACGATTATATCCCTCTAAATAAAAAAGATCCGTCCAAGGATCCCTGAAATCAGCTACCCATGGAATTTTCGATTCCTCCTTTAGCTTTTTAGCGATAAAATGTAATGAATGAGGAGGCCCTGAAGAAAATATAACTTTAATATTTTCTTTGGTGAGCAAATCTCTTCCCGCTATGACTCCATACGGAATCCAGCCTTTCCTAGCATCAGGTATAAAACAATTCATCCTTAACCATCTACTTATTGTTGATAAAAAACCTTTATTTGGTTGATTTAGCTCAAAGGACGGTATAGATTTTTTACCAACAATCAACTTATATAAATTAAAAAGTTCAAACGTTTTTGTCTTTATCACCCGTATGTTTAAATCTGCCACTTCTTGTTCCATCGAATAGTCCAAATTTGGATATTCGCCATTATTAACTGTCAGGACAATTGGTTCCCAACCAAATTCAGGGAAATATTTGCAGAATTTCAAGATACGCTGAACTCCAGGACCTCCGCTGGGCGGCCAATAGTAGGTTATGACCAAAACTTTCCTCAACTAAAATACTCCTCCAACGAATGTTCCTTCTGCATAAATGCATTCGTGCGAATAAACATTTTTTCCCAGATGGCTAATCCTGTAAGAATCCAAAGAAAATTATAGTGCCAGCGCAGCTTTGGACTGGGTTTATAATCAAGAATGGATCGAATATAAGAGTAGTTGAAAATCCCCTGTTCTTCGACAAAATCCTGAGTAAGAACTCGTTCGACCGTTTCTTTCAAATCCTTTTGAAACTGAAGATAAGGATTGACTGTGAACCCCCATTTCTTTTTATCAAGAATCTCTGCCGGTAAGTAGGGTTTCATTGCAGATCGTAACAGAGATTTCTTCCTTCCACCTTTCATTTTGAGAGTTGAAGGGATAGAAAAAGAAAATTCCACCAAATCTCTATCCAAAAACGGTACACGCTCTTCCACTGAGTGTGACATCGACATTCTATCCTCTGTCCACAGATAATCGTTTACCATTTTGCTTTGAAATTCCATTCCTAATACCTGTTCCATAGCGGATTCGTCAGAAAATGATTCACTTAATTCAATAAATTCAGTTTCAACTTTGGGTAATTTCTTTTCAATAAATTTTTTTGTGTAGATTTGATTTAAAACTGATTCATCATGGTCCCAGACATTTCGAAGAATCAATAGCTGTCTTAACACATTCCCAGATGCCAGAACTGTTTGAAGCCCGCGACGGTATTCATCCCATTTCAAGATTCCCGTTTTCCGTTGAAGTCCAGATAGAATATTCCCCAGTGGTGTTCCAACCACTTTTTCAAGACTCCTGGGAATATGATCTGAAAGAGATCTCAACGAATGAAAGATTCCGTGAATATCATACCCCGCAAACAGTTCATCACCGCCAAGGCCTCCAAGCACAACTTTCACATGTTCAGACACAAACCGGGACATCATGAATCCCTGAAGCAGATTGATCTTTGGTACTTCTGCATGCCAGATCACATTGGGGAAATTCTTCAATGGATCGAGATTAAAGCTCAACGTATGATGATTGGTTTCGAATCGATCAGCTATCATTTTAGCACTCTCAAACTCGTCTGTGGGCTCGTTAAACCCAAGCGTGAATGTACGAATGTCTTTCACACCCAGTTCTGACATCATTGCCACAATAGTGGATGAATCCATACCTCCTGATAGATAAACACCAATCGGTACATCGCTGACAAGCTGGCGGCGAACAGCTTCTTTTATTTTAACACGTATTCCCTCTTCTGCATCTTCTGACGAAATATTCTGAATGACTGGCTTGAATTCATAATAACGCTGTATATCGATTCTGTCATTTTCATAAACAAGATAAGAGCCTGAGGGAACATGATGAATATCCCTGAAGAGCGTCTGGGTAGATTGAATATACCTAAGGTTGGCAAGCAAATGCGTGGCATGATCATTCCGTTTGCGTGGAACGTCAGGATGCACCAGAATAGCTTTGGCTTCTGATGCAAAAATCAATTGTTGGCCACTGGAATAATAAAACAGAGGTTTTACACCAAAATGGTCGCGAGCAAGAACCACACGCTTGCGTTTCTTATCCAAGATGGCAAAGGAGAAGATCCCATTCAAATCATTGAACATCTCAAGCCCTTTTTCATCATATAAATGCACAAGGACTTCAGTATCCGAACTTGTCTGGAATGAATGACCCTTCGTTTCCAGCGTATTTTTAATATCCATGAAATTATAGATCTCACCATTAAAAATCACACCCACGGTTCCATCTTCATTAAATATTGGCTGGTCTCCGGTCTCAAGATCAATGATTCGCAGCCGGCTGTGTCCCAGCCAGAATTTTTCATACCGATAAATGGATGTATTATCTGGTCCGCGGTGAACAAGCATACTACACATCGATTCAATGTGTTTTTGCTGATATCCTTCTGCTACAATACCACTAAATCCGCACACAGCAATGGAGAAATAGTTTTACTTGGTAAAATTTGTAGAGGTTCATTTAATTGAATCTTTAATTCAAAATACTATTTATGTTTTCTTTGATTAACAAAAAAGTATTAACAAAGTCAAAAATGGCATTCTTTTACTATAACGGTACAAGCCATGAAAAAAAATGAAAAGATATAGTGAATACAATACAATTTTTTCAAGGGTTGCAAATTGATAATATGACTCAGGCTCAAACTCTAACTTTAATTCATGCTGACCCTCAGGAATTACCAACGCCATTTGGATATGGTTTGCTTTGTGAAGAGGAACTAACATATCATTTAAATATGCCTTCCATCCCGGTTTGTAATAAGATTCAGAAATAACAAATAGTGAAGATGTACTAGATTGAAGATTCCACCTCACATGCCCAGGTTTAAATTCTTTCAACACAGCACTCTTCTCCCCCTTAAAATCAATATTCAGATCTAAAGCATCATGAAGGATAGCTTCATCTCCAGGAGAAAACTTCCCGCTATTCATGAAATTTAATCTATCCACAACATTTGATATTACTCTGGTATTTTTCACAAAATACCCTCTCGGAAGAAAATTTTCGTTCTGATAAATGTACATTGAGGTTCCGGAGATTTCAGGAATGAGTGAAAGTGAGGGATTATACAGGGGAGTTTGACCAATGAGATACTTCACATTCATCATTTCCACAATATTCATGTTTATGGGAAATCCATCTTCCATTGGATGATATAGATTATTGGTTATTATTTCCTGAATACCATTCATTTTTATCGAGCTGTATCCACCGATACTTTGGTGATAGTAACTCCATTGGTTACTTCCAAATAATTTTCCAATAGGAAATATCCTGAATATCTCTTTATCACTTAAAAAAAAATTGTCTGCCGATGTTTTTTTAAAATGTTTTCTTTCCAGTTTTTTTATGTCAGAAAACTTAATTTCCTTTTTTGATTGAACATTAATCAAATCAATAATCATTATTCCTGTTAGAAAGATTGCCATAAAATAAGAGTTTATCCTATTCATAAAGAACGCAACTATCACTCCGGCAGTTGTTCCCACTATTAGGAAATACCGTATAAAATCATTCTGCAATAGTTCTTTTCTTATAGTTTTTATTATCCGGATTGTTTCTTCTCCATAAGAATCATTTACGTGAGAGAATAAAAACCCGGAAGACAGAAACCAAATGATAAACCCGATTGCACAAAAACATCCGAAAATCCATAAACTCTGCCGAAAATCTTTCTTTTCTGCTCCCATGAGATATTCCAGACCAAATGCAGAAATAAGGATAATAATGAAAAAGGTCACTGTAATCGACATCATTGGTGCACGAAATTTGTTAAAAAACGGAAAATAATCGAAAAACAGTGAATAAAAGAATTCAAAATGGTGGCCAAATGATAGCAGAACAAGGAAAATTGATAAACCTACTAATCCAGAAACAAGATGACTTTTTCTAGTTGATATGATCCCTAAAACAAACAGAATTAGAATAAGAGGTCCCATATATTCATAAGACTGGGTAAAAGGCATATAACCCCAATAGCCCGGGATTGTCTTCCCTTTCAAAGAGGGGTAAGTATCACCATAATATTTTATACCTGACATTCCTCCATAAAAATGTGGTAAAATCCAGGTTCCTGTTTCAGCAGGATGTGTAGACCACTGAGTGGCATAACTCAAACCCACTCCGCCTGAACCACCCTGTTTTGAATCAGCCTCGCTTAAATTAATCGTATTTGCACCCCTTGTGGAATATGGAAGATATTCTCTGGCAAGAAACAGCGGTTGGGATGCAGACATTAATGCGATGAAAATACCAATCAGAGTGAGAGTGGCAGACTTTAAAATGATATTCCATTTTCTATCTTTAATCCATCGTATAAGAGAAATAAGGCCAATAACGAATATCAGCAAAGCTGTATAAAAAACAATTTGATAATGTTGAGTTCGTATCTGAATACCCCAAGCTAAAGCGAAAAGTCCCATAGAGATTATCGAAGTTTTGCGGAAAAAGAATACTGAAGTCATACATACCCATGGAATAATCATAATCGCCCTGAATTTCATGAAGTGTCCTTCCGCCCACAGTGCCTGATAATGTGGATACAAAACAAAACCCAAAGCACCAAAAAATGACGGAAACTGCCCAAGCCCAAGAAACCGACAAAGGAAAAATACCCCTGAACCTCCCAATAAATACCAAAGAAAAACATTACTGACAATCTCTACCAAATAACTGAAAAGGGAATCAATTGAAATTGCCTTTGGAGGAATACGAAAATAGACAGGCATACCACCGAAAAGTGAAGGATTGTAAAGGGGAGTTTCTCCTGTCTTATTTTTATATTCTTTTAATTGCTTTGTTTGTCCTTTAGAGGCAATGACATCAACTCCTTGGGGTGATAAACCATCCAATACCATTGGTTTTAACATAACCGCCATTAAAATAGCGATAATCAAAGGAAAAACATAATCAGGAATCTTGATGTTCATTTATTCTAATAGTATCTGTCTGAATCTAATTGGAATAATAATTTTCTTTAAATCCTGTAAAGGCTTCCGATTTAAAAATAATTCTTTTTGTAAAACCAGTAAGAAAACCGGTACCATAACCAATGATTTGGGTTGGAATTATCAAAATTAAATAAATCAAAACACGGATATTTTTATGTTTTACGGAACCAAAAACACACTGAATAAAAAAGAAAATTAAACCGAAGATGCATAAAATTTGAAAAAATGGAACAGATAAAATACTTCCAATTATTACTGTAATTATGGTGATGAGTCCAATAGAGGGAAGAAAATGAATCGGCTCTAAAAGTGCTTTATCTATTTTATACAGGTTAATCCTTGCAACTCCCCAATTAAAAGTCTGTCTAAAAAATGATTTTAATGAAGTTCGTCTCCTATGATAAACAATTGCATTTTGAATAAAACTAATTTTTGCTCCAGATTTAATTATCTTATGACTTAGTTCTATATCTTGACCGTGGCGAAGATTTCCAAACCCGCCTACTTTGTTCACTAATTGTCTTTTCATCCCCATATTATGGGAACGGGGATAAAATTTAGCCAACATTTTTCTGCTATGACCCCGCATTCCTCCTGTAGTGAGAAAAGATGTCATGGAATAATCAATCGCTTTTTGAAAAGGTGTAAAATCAGATTTCGCCGCATCAGGACCTCCAAATGCATCGAATCCCTCCTCTGTATAATGGTCGTAGATAGTCTCCATCCATAAAGAATCAGCTTCACAGTCTGAGTCTATAAACAAAATTAATTCCCCTATACTTTTATTAATTCCATAATTTCGTGCAGCACCGGGGCCTTGATTTTTTTGAGTAAATATCTTTAGGGTGAAATCTATTTTATCTTTTAATGATTGTATTAATATTTCTGTATGGTCTGTTGAACCATCATCTGCTATAATCATTTCAAAAAGGGAATGGTCCAGAGTTTGATTTTGAATTGACTGTACTAAAAAATACAATTCATTTGCTCTATTGAATGTGGGAGTAACAACAGATATAACCGGAATGTCGGTTTTCGACATAAATTATTTTAAAATCTGTTTGATTCTATTTTCTCTATGCTGAGTTACTTTTGCAATCATTTCACCAATTAATCCAATTGAAAAAAACCATAAGCCCAAAACAAACAGCATCCCACCAAACACGATTAATGCGAAATGAATTCTAAAAGGTTCATTAAAAAACAATTTTAAAATAACTACATAAATTTCAATGCAAAATGAGACCAATAGACTCATCAATCCAAAAAATCCGAAAAGATGCAAAGGACTTTGGGTATACCTGTGAAGAAACAAAATAGTTAATAAATCAAAAAATCCATGAAATATCCGTGCACCACCGTACTTTGTTGTTCCATATTTACGTTCTCTGTGATGAACGGAAATTTCACTAATCTTAAATCTTTTTTGTCCTGCCAAAGCTGGAATATACCTATGACGCCCACCGTAGATTTCGAGGGAATCCACAACCCTCTTTCGATACAGTTTTATCCCGCAATTGAAATCATGAATCTTCACTCCCGTCATTAATCGGGTTACCCTGTTAAAAAATTTTGATGGTAGTCTTTTTGACAAGGGATCTTTTCGTGATTTCTTCCACCCGGAAATTAAATCATATCCTTCCAGAATTTTCTTATATAAATTGTCTATTTCAGCTGGATCATCTTGTAAATCTGCATCCATAGTTAAAATATAATTACCTGTTGCCATATTGAACCCTTCTGATAATGCAGCAGATTTTCCATAATTTCTGTGAAATTGAATCAGTTTTATCCGCTTATCTTTCTCATATAAAGACCTGATAATTTCTCCTGATTCATCGGTTGATCCATCATCTATAAACAATATTTCCCATAGTGAAAATGAAGAAACATTCACCTTTATTTCCTCATATAACTCGATTAAGGATGATGCTTCGTTATATACGGGGATGACAATTGACAGTGTTTCATTATTCATAATAATTTAATTATTCATATCAGTTTTATATAAATGAGAATCTTCATAAAATTCACGCTCTATTATTACAATAGTCAGATCAATTTTAGGTTCGTCCAGATCTATTTTTACAGTATCTATCAACCTGTCTTCTGGGGATTTGTTTGCAGAGAAAAAAATAGAACCGTTTTCAACTTTTAAACCGGATACATCTTTTGATTTTATATCAGAGATAGCAATTTCTCCCCATAAATAATTCTGGAGAATATCGGGTGTGACCACATCACTTATAGAATAATATTGAATCAGATTATCCAGGTCATGTTTAGTATCATTCTGATGATTTATTATAAAGATTTCCTGAGTATTCCCCTGAATAGAGTATATCCTTCGTCCTAAGAAATCTTTGATTTGAATTTGTAAGCTGTCTCTGGTTGATGAAAAGGAAAAATAGAGTTTCCCCTTTAACGGATTCGTAGAAGAAATCTGCCCCTTCCCAACACAGCCTGTAATTGAAATATTATCCTCTATGTTATTATAGCCCAAAGTATGAACTATTTGAGATTTTTCCTTCTGAATCCAAGAACTGCAACCTGAAATAATCATTCCAATACATAAAATAATGATAGGATATTTAAGGAGCACCTATTTTTTTCTCTAAATCCTCATTTTCCGGGTCAATATGAAATGCCTTTTTCCAATAAATTTTAGCATCCAAAATTTTATTGTCGGCTTTATAAACATCACCTAAATGTTCCAACACAATAGCATTATCATTTTCAATTTCGATAGATTGTTTTATGTAGTCCAACGCCATGGTGTTATTACCAATCATAAATAAGACCCATCCCATGGTATCCAAATAGGGTGCACTTTCAGGAACTAATTGCACAGCTTTCCGGGATAGTTCCAAAGCAAAATTTAATTGTTCATTCCGTTCCACCAAACTATACGCAAAATTATTAAATGCCTGGGCATCCGTTGTATCTGTTTCAATTAAAATTTTATAAAGACTGTCAGATTTTGTCCACGACCTTATCGAATCATAAAGAATTGCCAGATTATGCATAGCATTTCTGGAATCTGGAATTAAATCCAATGCTCGTTCATAAAAAGGAATTGAAGAAATTTTATTCTCTGTTTGATTCAGGGCAAGCCCCACTAAAAATTGAATCATATAATTAGATTGAAATTGTTTCGAAGCCGGTAAAAGAATTTCAATTGCTTTATTAATTTTATTATGATTTAGATACAACAAAGCCAAATCAACAAATCCAGTCGGATTGTCAGGATGATAAAGTATGAGATTCCTGGAATATTCTTCCGCTTTTAAAAAATTACCCATTTCATCATAAATTAAGGTTAAATAATGTGGTGCTGTTTGGTTCTTGGGATTTTCCTCTAATACGTTGGTGAACACAGCTATCGCCGAATCTGGTTGGTCATTATCAAAGTAAAGAATTCCCAATTGATTCATAAACTCCACAGACTTTCCTTTCACCTCCATCATTTTTTTCAATGACCAGATTGTTTTGTACTTATTTCCAAAGGCTATAGAAATATTAATCATTTTTTCAATGTAATTTAGATTGGACGGATTTAACAATATCAATTTCTGCATTAATCCAATTGTGAGAGATTCATTCCTTAACTGTAATCCCAAATCTGTAGCTTTTTCCAAATAGGATAATTCTATAGGATTAACATTATGTGCCTCCTGATAATAGAAAATTGCATCCTCTAAATTATTCTGTAATCGTGCTAATTCCGCTAAGGACAGAATGTATTTTACTGAGTCCGGATTTTCAACATATAACTGAAGATAAACCTGTTCCGCTCCATTTAATTGCTTTAAAGAAAGAAACCGTTTTGCTAACAATTCTTTAATGTTTTGGTTTTCAGGTTCTAATGAAATTGCTTTTCTCATACAGAAGATTGATAAGTCTGGTTTTTTTAACATCCAATAACAATCCGCAAGAGAAAGGTGAATGGTACTTACATTTTTGTCAATCAACAAAGCATTCTGCAATTCCACCGATGCCATCGCATAATTCCCTTGATTCATGTACAATTGACCTTCCATGAAATATTTTAAACCTTCAGGGTTTGGGTCCTCTGAAACATTTGACTGTAGCTGTATTTGTAAATTTGTAGATATGGAGGGAGAAATGCCCACCCAGATTGGGTATATATGTTTTGGAATGAGGAGAAAAACAAACGTAATAAAATAAATCCAGTTCTGCATCCCAAGAACCGATATTAATTTCACAGATTCACTACGATTATACAGTGGAATTCTTATATGAGAAAGAAACCAAATTACCACCCTTTCTTTTTGATTCATACATTGCTTTATCTGCTTTGTCTATCAGGGATTCTATTTTATCCGTATCCGCAGGGAATTCTGCCATCCCTGCACTGATAGTCATACGGACCTTAACATCATTATAATCAAAGTCAAATTTGGAAATATTTTCCACCATTCTTTCAGCAACATGGCGACATTTTGAAATATCGGTATCCACTAAAATTATTATGAATTCTTCACCACCATATCGTGCTACAACATCAATATTACGCACACTGTCTTTCAGTATCTGCGCTGTTGATTTAATGACATAATCACCATATGGATGACCATAATTATCGTTGATACGTTTGAATTTATCCAAATCAAACATGATAATAGCTAAACTTTGCTGAGTACGGTTTGCCCTGTTCATCTCCTCTTCCATGCGTTCATCAAAAGCATTTCGATTTAATACTCCCGTCAATCCATCATGGATTGATGAATCATGAATCTTTTGAAATTCCGT
Source organism: uncultured bacterium (assembly GCA_964489755.1). Lineage (GTDB taxonomy): Bacteria > Fidelibacterota > Marinisomatia > Marinisomatales > AB-629-J13 > AB-629-J13. Next base: position 26,806 of record CAZBBE010000004.1, read on the forward strand.
TATCCAAGATAAAATATAACCCAGGGTTGAAGACAATAATTCAAGCAATTTTTGATCAGAATCATCAAAGGGTTTGGACGTCAGTCGTTCTAATCCAATGGTACCTTTTACCATTTTCTTTATATAGACCGGCGTGACCAGAACGGATGAAAAAGTGAATTCTTTATCTGATTTGTCATTGAATCTATATTCTTCGGTATAATCTTCTTTCCAGTTTTTTGTTCGGATGCTCTCGTCTCTTAATAAGGCTCGTCCATGTAAAGAACCTTGAATATTGAACTCCGACCCGACATTTATATCATCTTTTATTCCATCCACACATTTTAACTGAGCATTTTCTTCATCAATCAATAAGGAAATACTTAATTTATCATAGGTAAAAAACCGATGGCAGAGACTTTCTACTGCGTCATAAATATCCTCTTCTTTAGAGTACATATCAACCGATCTATATAATTGGCTGATATGAGAGTTATAATAATTATCCGTAAGCAGGGATTCAATTTTATCAATTTTGGACATCCCTAATGTAACAAAATCCCCGTTATAACGTATGATATTCTGGTCCCTCTTTTGAATATTGCTAAAATGATTTGAATAGACCAAAATAAATCCTACGGGGTGTTCCTTGTACATAATTTGTGACCCGATCATACATTCACTTCCGGACCATTGATTTTCACCAAAGAATTCATCAAAGCAATTGGAATATTCAATTTGTTTAAACAACTGACTTCCTTCACGAGATAATAATTTAGTTGCTACTTTAATATCTTGGTGGATTTTGTTTATAAATTTTTTTGAGGAGCCATTTTGAAGTAATAATTCATTATTTCCTGAGTGTAAAATATATACAGCTGACTCATATTCCGAGTTAACTGCTTTTATGGATGTACATACAGTTTTAACAAGTTCTCTGAATTGATTTTGTATCCCATCCTCAGCATCTGTTCCAACAAATGCTTTCAGACGATTTTTAATTTCTTCATTTATCATATCATTTCCATGTCCATTTTTAAAAAAAGAATAAATTGTAATGCCTAAAATTAAGAATAGTGCGATTATTAATAAAGGAGTTCCCGTCATAAGAGATTTTTGTTACTCTAATTAAACCTTTTGTTAATCATAAAGTTATTCCAAACAAATCAGTAAAAACTAAAAAAATCCCCGCTGGAAAACTAATATAATCAACGGGGAATATAAAAGGCTGTTGGTGAAATTTAGTTATCTTTTACAAAAATTGCTTTATTATCAATAGAGTAGGGAGGTTTCCTATGTTTCTCTGTAACAGATGTTGAATCAGACTCATCCTCATCTTTTGTTGCAGCAAGAGTATTTATGGTATTCGGATTCGTCAATAATGGGGAACTCTTTGGTTTCTGAATAACGATCTGTGGCTCTTGTTTTAATGGATAAGAAGATTTTCCCATTTGTGTATTCGGTATTAACAGTATTCCCAACCAGATAAAACAAACTAATGCAACAGAAAATATACCTGCATAGACAGGAGTAAATCCAAAATAGGTTTTACTCTGGTGGGAGGAATTAACTGGTTTATTCTTTTCAATTTCTATTTTACGATTCAACCCATCCATGAATCCATCCGGGACCAGCACTGGATTCATTGATTTTATTGAATTCATTGTATTTTTTACGGATTCAACAATTTCCCTATATTGTGAATTTGTATCTAAATAATCCTCAAATTCTTTTTGTTTTGGTATGGATAATTTATTTTCCAGGTAATCCGATATCAAATCTTCAAACTGATAGCGATTCATCTATAAACTTATCTCCTTTTATCTATATTCTTTAAGCGCTTGTTGCAGCTGCAATCGAGCACGATTAATTCTTGATTTTACCGTTCCAAGGGGGACATTAACAATTTTACTGATTTCTTCATAGGAAAGTTCCTGAATATCTCTCAGGATAACGACTGTCCTGAAATGAAGGGGCAATTGCAAAATTGCTTTCTGAATATCTCTCTCTGCATACTCTCCTTGGACTATATCTTCTGATTTTAGTTCTGTAGATGGAATTTCATATTTCCTATCATCCGTATTCATATGGCTTAAGAGGGTTACCTTTCGTCTCTTCCGTTTTCGCAATTCAGTCTTTGCAAAGTTTCCTGCTATTGTATAGATCCAGGTTGAAAACTTAGCAATCTCCTTGTAATAATGTTTATGAGTGTATACCTTGACCATGGTATCCTGAACGATATCTTCTGATAAGTCCATATCTCCTAAAAACCGGAAAACAAACGTCATTAAACGATTTCTATAACGCCGGACTAATTCTATATATGCTTGTTCATTTCCATTTTGAAAGGTAGCAATCAACTCTTCATCTGTATACTGATATTGATTCTGCTTATTAACTGATTGCATGGAAAAGGAATTTGGTAAAGGCTGATTCATGATTGATGGATGATGTTTTTAATCTCTTGTCTAAAGATGCAAGATAATGAATAATATTTTCAAGTTCATCTAACGAATAATACTTTGCTCCAATAGGTATCCTTTTTTTTACATACGGTGATAGAGGAATAGAACCAATATTTGACAAAAAAGTTCCATTAGAAATTTTTAAATAATAAAGACTGGTAAAAAATGTAATGAGTATATTCATCACTATAGAAAAATCAGGAGCCAAATTAAAAAAGGATTTTCCTCGAATAAGGGCATCATTTAATTTTCTCCGGGCAAGAACATCTAAGAATTCCCAGTTTTGGTATGATTTCCGCCAAATAAGGCTTTCTTTTATGTCTTTTGCTGTGATTTGTTTTGATCCACTGAACCCAATACAAATTTTATCAATTTCATTTGCAATGTGATAAATAGAATCTCCAAACAAATAAACCACTTGTGCAATGGTATCTCCGGTTACAGATATATTTTTTTCTTTGAAAAGTACACTTGCCCATTTTTTTAAATCAGTATTAAAAGGAGTTCTCATATCAATAGGTTTAATTATCTTTTCCAAAGCAGAAAGAAATTTTGTTTTTTTATAAAAATCATCGTTGATTATCACAAAGGTGTGCTGAGCATTAGGATTCTCACAATAGGCTAAAAATTCTTTCTGTATTTTACCCCTCAATTTCCGTGGGTGAAATAGAATCAGTAGTTTTTTAGATGAAAATAAGTCCGAGGTGTTCAGCATATTCATCAACTGACCTTTTTCAAATTCATCCGGTATAAGAACGGTTTTTTCCACAGACCCCTGTTTCTTTAATTCTGACTCTATTCTATTAATAAAGTACCGATGTAAAAAATGTTCTGATCCTTTAAATAAATAAACAGGCTTTATTTTTCCTGAACTGAATTCCCGTTCAGCAGATTTCGGATCAAGCGCCACTCTTTTTTCTCCCATCCATTATACTCACAATGATAATGGTCACAAACGCAAAAATAAAACTGGTTAATCGCTCTGTAACTATTGTTTGAAGAATATCAATATTTGCCCACATAACTGTGGTAAAAAATCCGGTCAGCAATCCTGCAATAATACCTTTTCTTGTTGTTTTCTTCCACCATAATGTTAGAACCAACGCTGGTCCAAATGCCGACCCAAGTCCACTCCAGGCATAACTTACGACACCGAAGATTTTTCTACCTTGCAGCTCTGAAAATATAGCGATTCCGAATGCAACTAATCCCAATAGCACAATCATAATTCGACTCAAATTAACCAAAGATCGATCCGATAATTTCATCCCTAAATATTGATGTATAAAATCTTCCGTAATTGCTGAGGTTGAAACTAACAACTGAGAATCAGCAGTGGACATCATTGCGGCCACGGCACCTGATATAAAAAGACCGGCAAAAATCGGATGAAGTAATTCAGATGCCAATCGAGGCATAGCCTGTTCAATATCGATATTTTGAAAATATTCAGGACCGAAATATACAAGAGCAATCAACCCAATTAAAAAAGCACCGGTAATCCCAGGTATCGCCCAAGCTATTGCTATATTTCTGGCAATTTTAACTTCTTCCGATTTACGAATTGCCATGTATCGGATAATTATATGAGGCTGACCTAAATAACCCAATCCCCAGCTCAAACCGCCTAAGGCAGCCATTAGTCCGGAAAACCCGGATTTTCCCATAAAAAAAGATGTGTTGTGACTGTTAAAAATCGTTTCAGCTTGGGATAAACTATCTGCAAATGTCGATTGTGAATTTTGCAACTCAATAAAGCCCGCAACTGGAAGAATCACCAAAGTTCCAATCATGAGTATACCCTGTAAAAGATCTGTCCAGGCAACAGCGAAAAAGCCTCCCATCAGTGTGTAAACGATGATAATAGCTGCGCCGATGGAAATACCATACATGGGATTCATATTAAATAATGAATGAAGTACTTTCCCGGATGCATGGAATTGGGCCGAAACATAAAATGTAAAGAAAAATGCAATAATAAGTGCGGAGAACAACCGAATGATATTTGTCTGATCATCAAACCGGCGATGAAGATATTCCGGAATAGTGAGGGCTCCGTATTCCTCAGTTTCTTCACGGAGTTTTTCAGCGATCAAATACCAGGAAGCAATGATTCCCAGTATGATCCCAATCACCGTCCAGGATTCTCCTAAACCTACAGTAATGGCTGCACCGGGCAGAGCCAAAAGCAGCCACGCTGATTCCCCGGATGCCCGTTCAGAGAAAGCGGTTACCCATGGACCCAGTTTCCGTCCAGCGAGCAGATAATCTTCCTGTGTTTTGTTGAATTTGAATGTCCAGATGCCAACGCCCAACAGAAAAGCAAGATAAAGAATAAAAATGATGCCGATTAAATCCATGTTAGACCACCAATGTTATAAGTCCTACTGCAAGACAATAGATTCCGAAATAATGGAATTTACCTTGTTCCAGGTATCCCAGAAGCCATTTAAGGGCAACCACCCCGACACTAAAAGAACTTACTAACGCAACAATGCTTACTGAAAGTGGTAATTGAAAACCACCACTCACATCTAGTACTGTTAAGAACCCCGCACCGCTGATTGCGGGAATCGCTAGCAAAAAAGAAAATCGTGCCGCTTCTTTTGGAGATAAACCTAAAAAGAGTGCAGCACAGATTGTCATCCCACTGCGGGAAACACCGGGAATAATGGCCACCGCCTGAGCGCATCCAATCAAAATAGATGTAATAATAGAATGCTCTTTGTCTCCCTGTTTTACAAAAGACGAGCAATACAAAATTAATCCTGTAAAGATAAGCGCACCACTTACGGATGCTATATTATCAAAAAGTGCTTTAAGAATATCCTTAAAACCCAACCCAATGCCAACTGCAGGTATCGAGCCAACCAGCACAAAAATAATGAATGATTGTGTCTTTTTTGACGTCAATGACAATAAAAGTGATTTAATATCATCCAAAAATACCACAACCACACTAGCCAACGTTCCAAGATGGACGAGAATCTCAAATTCGTTTCCCGGCTGTTCGATACCGAGTATGGCCTGCACCAGAACTAAATGACCGGAACTACTGATAGGTAAAAATTCTGTGAATCCCTGGACGATACCTAGAATCAATGCTTGAAGCCAATTCATATATTAAGCCACTGGATTCGACCATCCCATAAAAGCGATCATTCTTCCATTCAACTTTTTATCTCTTCGATATGAAAAAAACAGATCTTCCCGACAAAAAGTACACAAACCACTGTCATGAATTGAGGTAGACTTTATTCCCATTGAGATGAGTTGGTCAATAACCATTTCATTTAAATCAACTCTGAACGATTCATCCCTCTTTGGAACAACATATTTTGAGGGAAACTGTGAAACAACATCATTTTTCACCTCAAAGTGTTTACCGCAAATGGACGGGCCTATTACTGCTCGGATATGTGCAGGGTTACATCCATTTTGTATCATTTTCTTTATGGAATTAATTGCAATTCCACCCACCGTTCCACGCCAGCCGGAATGAATTAATCCGAAAAGTTCGGTTTTCTCATCATGTAAAAAAAGAGGAATGCAATCAGCCACTTTTATAGATAAAACAATGTTTTTATTTCTTGAAATGAGACCGTCCACTTTTTGATTTTGTAGAGGTTTATTCATAAATTTTACCTTATTTGAATGTGTTTGAATGGCGGTACACATTCCCTTTTCAGATAATTGAAATCCATGTACCAATTTAGATCGAATTACACCATTTTCCCCCTGCATACTACGTAAGGAAATACCCGCAATTAATTCAGGTATATCAAACCATTGAGAAAAATTGATGAAATTCTCCAATATTTTACTTTTCAGGGAGTTTGGGGAACGTAGGATATGAGAGAATCTGAGAGAAAATGGCCCAACAGGCGAAATTGAAAATCTTTGTACCTTAAAATATTCACTGCTTGATTTATATGTGAATGACCCGGGAAATAATAAGTATGAGAATGGGTTTCAAGGAATTCAAATGATTCATTTTTATCTTCGGAAAAATGATTCAATAAAAATAATGCTGTATCATATCCATCAATAAATTCCGTATTTCCTCGGTTAAATTCATCCTCATTTGATAAATTCAAATATTTAAACATAGTTGAGGTTAATAAAAATAAATTCTGAAAATGGGGTCCAATATTATCCTTGTTTAATGTTTCCAAGTCTAACCATCCATCATGTCCAACAATTTGAGTTTGAAGATTATACATGGGAAATTGTGTACCTACAATGTATAGATCATCATGAGCTAAGGGTAAATACAATCCATCAATGGTTGCCAAGGAGACCTTGCTTGAATCCCGTTTGGTTTTGAGAGGATTTTCATCTTCAACCTCATCTTCAAAAAAATCATCAGTATCAATGGAAAACATTGCGTTTAGACTGTCAATATCCATTCCTAAAAATGGCTCAAATACATTATCTTCCGGAATCAATTCCCAAGCCCTTTTCCTCAGTGAAGAAAACTGACGTTTCATATTTCGAGATTTTGGAGAATACCATTCCACAAGAATTGGGGTTATTTCCTTTTGGTCTAATACTTTCAGAAATGCATCAACGCACTGCCGACCCTCAGTAGTGGATGGCGCAACGATTGCGATGGAATCAACTCCCAATATTTCTGTCATGTATTTCGCTGACAATTTTCCTTTAAGGCTCAAACTAGGTTCCAATTGGATTGCATTTGGAGATATATCTTTTAACCCCTCAATGTTGAAGTAGGGAAGAATCAGATTTTTCCCTTCGGCAAACTGAGAAGACACACTGGCCAAAGTGAATTGAGATGAAAGTGGACCGATAATTGCAGGAACATTTGAATAACGAGACATTTCCTTTAAACTTTGAATCGTTCCCAAGAGACTGCTTTCATTATCATATATGAGGAGTGAATAATTCAATTCTGTTTGAGTGAGGAATCCTGCTTGTATACCATTCAAAAATCGGTTCCCCTTTGCTTCCGATTCCCCGGTCAAAGGTAAAATAATCCCGATTTTTTTAATGGAAGTCCTCTCCTGCGCAACAGATTTAAGAACATCGTCATAGGTGTTAAAATAGCTTTCAGGTAGATTGAAGGGTTCAATCTTATGAACAAAAACTTCTGCTTTTGATTCTTCACCATTCGTTAAATGGCTTACTGCTGATGCAAGATGTAAAATATCAAGATGGTCATACTCAATCTCTAGTAATCGAATAGCTTCGATATCATGAGCCGGAAGTCCGATTGAAATGGTGTTCAAAATCCGTTTATCTATTTTAGGTTTGATCTCCTCATCTGAATATTTTCGAGCATTTAAATAATATTCAAGTGCCTTTGAATAAAAGCCTTCGTTGATAAAAAGATCACCAGAAATCTGATATACTTCACTTTTGTATTTACTCTCAGGAAACAATGTAAAGAATTCGTGGATAGTCGATTTAGTCCCTTCCAAATTACCTTGAGCATAGGCACATTTAAGCCGCAGGAGGAGTACGGCACTGGAATAATCTCCCCATTCCTCCAA
>CAZBBE010000005.1:0-31212 GCA_964489755.1 uncultured bacterium
TTGAAGCCTGTTGGGTACCAGGAACTGACCATGCATCTATTGCTACGGAATCCAAGGTGATGAAGATGCTGCAGGAAAAAAATATTGATAAAGATACTCTTACCAGAGAAGAGTTTTTAAAACATTCATGGAACTGGAAAGAAAAGTATGGTGGTATAATCATCCAACAGTTGAAAAAACTTGGATGTTCTTGTGACTGGGAGAGAGAAAAATTTACTATGGACGATGGATATTCTCGTGCTGTTATGGAAGCGTTTGTACGGCTCCATAAAAAAGGATTGGTTTATAGGGGATATCGTCTTGTAAACTGGTGTCCGGTTTCGCAATCTGCAATCAGCGATGAAGAGGTGAAACATAAAGAAGTTCAGGGATATTTATGGACAATCAGCTACCCCTTTAAGGATAAAAATGGAGCCCTTGAAGTAGCAACAACCCGCCCTGAAACCATGCTGGGAGATTCAGCAGTGGCGGTTCATCCTCAGGACGATCGATATAGAAAATATATCGGGCAGAAAATTGAACTTCCTTTAACCGGAAGAATCATCCCTATTATCGGAGATGAATTTGTGGACCCGGATTTTGGAACTGGATGTATCAAGGTAACCCCTGCACATGATCCCAATGATTTTGAAATAGGGAAACGCCACAACTTGGATTTTATCAATATAATGAACCCAGATGCATCTTTGAATAATGATGTTCCGGAAAAATTTAAAGGACTAACCCGGGAAGATGCGAGAGAACAGGTTATAGAAGATTTAAAAAACTGTAAATTAATTACAAATGAAGAATCCTATACTCACAGTGTAGGATTCTCAGAACGGGGTAATGTTCCTATTGAATTTTATCTGTCTGAACAGTGGTATTTAAAAATGAAATCCTTGGCAGAACCAGCAATAACGGCGGTTAAGGATGGCGATATTAAATTTCACCCTTCATACTGGGTAAAAACCTATGATCATTGGATACAAAACATAAAAGACTGGTGCATCAGTCGACAATTGTGGTGGGGGCATCGAATCCCCGTTTGGTATAAAAAAGGAGAGGATTCGTCATTACAAGAAAATATTCATGTTTCTGTGGATGGACCAAAGGATCCTGAAAACTGGGAGCAGGATAAAGATGTTTTGGATACCTGGGCAAGTTCATGGATATGGCCTTTTGGTGTGCATGACTGGCCTGAAGATTCAAATGATTTGAATTCTTTTTATCCCACAAATGCCTTGGTAACAGGTCCGGACATCATATTCTTCTGGGTTGCACGGATGATCATGGCAGGGATAGAATTTATGGAAGACATTCCATTCAAAGATGTGTATTTCACAAGCATCCTGAGAGATGAAAAAGGGAGAAAATTGAGTAAATCATTAGGGAATTCTCCCGATCCTCTGGACTTGATAAAACAGTACGGTGCAGATGCAGTCCGTTTCAGTATATTATTGATTTCCCCTCAGGGTATGGATGTTTTATTCTCGGCTGACAGAATGGAACTGGGGAGAAATTTTATGAACAAACTTTGGAATGCGGCACGTTTTGTAAAAATGAACACACCATCGACGGGATTATTGCCGGAGATGAATGAAATAGAAACTGAATTTAAATTACCTGAAAAATGGATTATCAGCAGATTAAATAGTACAATAATTGACGTGAACAGGAGAATAAACAAATTCCAATTTAATGAAGCAGTAAAAGTGATTTATGATTTTACCTGGAGTGATTATTGTGATTGGATGATTGAAATATCAAAAATTTCTCTCTATGGAGAAGATGAAAAACGAAAAAAATGTTTTCAGGTTGTTATCGTTTCCGTTTTAAATCAGATTTTATGTCTGCTACATCCGTTTGTTCCGTTTATTACGGAAGAGCTCTGGCATCAATTTAATAATGAAGACGAAGGAGATATTATTCTTTCGAAATGGCCTGATAATGATAAAAATAAAGTGGATAAAGAAGCAGAACAGACAATGAAAATCCTTCAGGAAATTATTACTTCTGTTCGGTCTGTTCGAAGCAGAATGGGTGTTCCTCCCTCAAAAAAATCGAACCTGATCATTCGAACCGAGAACCGAGAATTTTTTGAATATTATCAACAGATTATTCAATCGCTGGGCAGTATCAATGTCATTACTGTGGATGCAAATGTTCAGAAACCGCCTCATTCTGCTACAATCGTTGTGAGAGATATGGAACTTTTTGTTCCATTAGAAGGATTGATTGATTTTGACCTTGAAAAGACACGATTGAAAAGGAGGAAAGAGGAATTGACCGGGCATTATGAGTCAGTGTTAAAAACCATGAATAATAAATCATTTCTGGAAAAAGCTCCGGTGTCTGTGGTGGAAAATAAAAAGAACAAATTAAATGAAATGAACTTAGAATTAGAAAAACTCGTATCAAACTTGGAGATGCTAAATTGAAAAAAATAGTTTTATTTTGGTTAACCTTGTGTCTGCTTGTAGGACAAAGTATGAACGCTAATTTGACCCTGTATAAAAATGGTTATACAATGGTAAAACAACCTGCTTTTTGGAACATTTCCAAAGACCAAAGTCAAATAACTTATTCTCTGGTTCCCAATCAATTGTTTCCAGAAACACCATTTTTATCTCTGATGAATGGTGTGGAAATAATATCTCAGCGGTTAAACAGAAATATTTTTTCTAGTGATTCCTATTTCAAATCTCGAATAGGAAACATGGTAGAAGCTTATCCAGAAGGTGAAAAATCGGTGTATGGACAATTGATTGAGTTCAACAGTAAATCTATTACCATTCAGAGTAAATCTTGGGTGAAAATGATTCCACGGGACGAATTAACAATACTTGCGATTAAAGAAAAGGTAGAAGATGTACAGTTTAGGCCCAAACTGGAATGGGATATTAAGGCAAACCACTCCGGACACATCAATGGTGATATTTTATACATGACCGGAGGGATTGAATGGAAGTCAGTTTATCGCCTCATTACAAGTCCAAATGAAGAATCTGCTAAACTGGTTTCCGAAGCACTTATTTTCAATGACACTGATTTGAATTTTGAGGAATCCCGATTGAAACTGATTGAAGGAGATTTACATAAAACATCTTCACATCGTCCTATACTGTATGGCCCCAAAATGACCCAGTCTATGAGAACGCAGGATGAATCCTTGACCCAACAGAAAATGGAAGAAGCTCCATTAGGTGATTATTATGTTTATTCCATAGAAAAAAATGTATCGCTAATGCCGGGTGAAATGGTGACACTTCCCCTGTATTCCCCCAGAGATATTTCATTCAAAAAGACATACATTTTTGAAAACCGTGAACGCCAGAAAAAAGAAGAACCTTTAACAGTGGAACTGGAAATTGCAAATACGGAAAAAAATAATTTATCCATTCCATTACCGGCAGGGAAAGTTGAAATATACTTGGAGACTTCAGAAGGAAACATTGAATTTATCGGTGAAGATAATATTAGACAGATTCCCAAAGGAGAAAAGGCAAAACTACTCGCAGGAAAAGCCTTTGATATAATTGGAAAACGGAAAATCGTAAATTATGACCGGCAGAGGAAAAGTGAAGAGGCTTCTATTGAAGTAGAAATTCTGAACAAAAAAGATCAATCAGCTCAGGTAAAAATAATTGAGCACATAAGCGGTGACTGGGTGATTAAAGATTCAAACAAACAGTGGATCAAAGAAGATGCAGCCACAATTTATTTCCCATTGACCATTCCACCAGGGGAGTCAGATATAATTCTATATACATACAAAAAGGAGTGGAAATAGTCTTAGGATGATTTGTTCTGTTATTTTAGGAAAATTGTTTAATAATTACGGGTTCATTTAGTAAAAAATACAATCTTTAAATTCAGGGAGAAGGATTGAATGAGTCTTTTAACTCTGTCTTCTTCATTGAAATATATCAAGGGCATAGGATCTGTCCGTACACAGGTATTGTCTGAGATGAATATCCAAACGATTGGAGATTTGTTGTATTATTTCCCTCGCAGACATTTAGACCACACCACCGTAAATACTATTCGTCATGTGGAACGGGACAGGTATTGTACAGTTGTGGGAAATGTTCAAAAAATCATGGTTCGGAAAATGGGCAGGAAATCTATTTTTGAAGCGGTTTTGTATGATGGGACAGGACAACTTTCATTAGTGTGGTTTCATGCTATTCCCATTATAAAAAAAATGATACAAGAGGGAGACAGGCTTGCGGTAACAGGAAAGATTGGATTTTACAAAGGATTCCAGATCATTCACCCGGAATGGGATAAGCTTAACAAAGATGAAGACCCATTAAACACGCAGGCAATCATTCCACTCTATCCCTTGACTCAGGAGATGAAGGAGTCTGGACTGGAACACCGCCGCCTGAGGAAAGTCATTTCTGGGATATTAGATTCTATCAGTGAAATCGAGGATCATTTTCCGGATTGGATGCTGAAAAAATATAGTCTGTTTCCTTTATCCCAATCATTAAAAGAAATTCATTTTCCGTCCCATGAGGAAGGACTAAAACAATCGGTGAACAGGTTAAAATTCGATGAACATTTTTTCCTTCAGCTCCTCATGGTACTGAGAAAAGCTTCTTTTGAGGAAACCGCTTCCCAGCCATTGGGAATTAAAGGTGACAATGTAATGTCTATTTATAAAAACCTCAATTTTACTCTCACATTAACTCAGAAAAAAGTGATCAAGGAAATTTGTGAAGATTTGAATAAGTCAAGAGCCATGAATCGTCTTTTACAAGGTGATGTGGGATCAGGGAAAACGGTTGTAGCAGTTCTTGCCTCTGCAGTAGCGGTGGACAGCGGAGCTCAATGCGCTATCATGGCACCGACAGAAATTCTGGCAGTTCAGCATTTTGATTCGTTTAAAAGATTTGCTGAAAAATCTTCCCTATCCAGTGAGTTATTGATTGGGAAGACCCCGAAAAAAGAAAGAACAATCATTTTAAAGAAACTGAGGAAGAATAAAATAAATATCATTATTGGAACTCATGCGCTGATTCAAAAAGATGTACAATTCAAATCGTTAGGATTGGTCATTGTGGATGAACAGCACCGCTTTGGAGTTGTTCAGCGGGGAGACCTTATTGCGAAGGGATTTAACCCCCATTTTCTAGCCATGACAGCTACACCAATTCCAAGGACTCTTACAATCACCTATCATGGCGATATGGAGTGTTCTATTTTAGATGAAATGCCGAAACACCGAAAACCTGCAAAAACCCGAGTGGTTCAACCTATGAAACTGGAAAAAGTATACCAATATATGAAGTCTGAGATGGATGAAGGGAAACAGTGTATAATTGTCTATCCTCTAGTAGAAGAAACGGAAAAATCTGATTTAAAAGCTGCAGAAGAAGCCTTCACTGATTTGTCTACCGGGGAATTTTCAAATTTTTCTGTAGGACTTTTGCACGGACGAATGAAAAAGGATAAAAAATTTGATATAATGGGAAAGTTTTCTAAAAACGAGATTCACTTATTGATTTCTACAACGGTTATTGAGGTGGGGATCGATGTCCCAAATGCTACGGTCATGGTGGTGGAACATGCCGATCGTTTTGGATTAACCCAGCTCCATCAATTAAGGGGGCGTGTAGGCAGAGGTACTGAAAAGAGTGTTTGTGTGTTGGTTCAAAGAAAATCTACGGAGTCTGGTTTGAAACGGCTGCAGATCATGGAGGAAACCAATGACGGATTTAAAATAGCAGATGAAGATCTACTGATGCGGGGTCCCGGCGCATTTTTTTCATCAAAACAAAGCGGATTTTTAAAATATAGAATAGCAGATTTGGTGCGGGATAAGACCATTATCAGGGTAGCAAGAAAAGCCGCTTTTGAACTTGTTGAAAAAGATCCGCATCTGCGAAAACCGAAACATAAAGGAGTTCGAAGTAAATTCATTCAGGAATATCGGTCTTTACTTCAAGATATAAAGATTAACTGAGTTGTTATTACCTTTACAGAATTATTCGTGGCGAAGAGAATCAACCGGATCAAGAGTTGCAGCTTTCCAAGCAGGGTAACTTCCGAATCCAATTCCAATAGCAGAACAGACAATCAATCCAATAATCGCCCAATCAATGGGAATAACAGCGGGAATCTTAAATATAATGGACACAATATTTCCTCCTGCAATTCCCAAAACAATTCCGGTAATACCACCTGTCTGGCATAAAAAAACAGATTCAGAAAGGAACTGAGTTAAAATATCTTTTCGGCTAGCGCCTATTGCCTTTCGAATGCCAATTTCCTTAATACGTTCCGAAACAGAAACCAGCATGATATTCATGATGCCAATACCCGCAACCAGCAAGGCAATCACGCTGATTACAAGGGAGAATATTTTTACTCCACCGGTAAATGATCCGAATGTGTCCAGCAGTTCTTCATTGGATACAGTCTCAAAATCATTATCTTCCCCCGGTGGTACGTGCCTGAGCATTCGCATGATTCCCACCGTTTCATCCAGAGTCTTGTCATACAGTTCAGCAGACGGAGCCTCTACAGTGACTGCCAATGAAGTCCATTGATGTGAGAAATACTGCAAGTGAACACTTATAGGAATCACAACATAATTATCCTGGCTTTTCCCAAAAGCTGTTCCTTTTCGTTCCGTTGATCCCACTACTTTAAAATCTATTCCATCAATGGAGATTGTTTTATTTAATGGATCCTCAAAAGGGAAAATCTGATCGATAATATCTCCACCTAATACAGCAACTCGTTTATTAAAATGAACATCATCTTTTGTGATATTTCTGCCGTCTTCAATATAGGTATTGTACACTCTTGCTGTTCCTTCGTCTCCAGCAAGGATCACAGGGTTGTTCTTTGCCTGTTTATCTTTGTATTTAACAGGTTTCCCATATAAATCATCCCCTACACTTACAAGGACAGGGAGTTTAGCTAGCCTTTTTAAATCCTTATAATGGCTCAAGGTGATGTGTTTGCGGTTATGATATTTTCTCCCGTGTCCCCCCATATGTATGGCGGGATATTTCTGGAATGAAAATGTATTACTACCAAACACATTTAACCCGGATTGAATGGAAGACTCCAGAGTTCGTATTGCCGTCATAACTCCCACAACGGAAAACACTCCGATTGCAATTCCCAAAAGGGTTAAGGATGATCTTAGCTTATTAGTGCGAATGGAATTGAATGCCATTCTGAGGCTTTCAGAGAGAGTATTTTTCAGGTGGGAGTGTTTTTTCATTAGCTTCTATTCATACCGTAGTGCCTCAATAGGATCTAAACCGGCAGCACGAAATGAAGGTCCTAAACCAGAAAGAATTCCTACAACTGTACTTAAAGTCAGTGAAATAACCGCCAGAGAAATAGGCATAGTTGAAGGGAAAATAAAGGCATCAATTACAAAACTTCCTGAAAAGGCCAATCCTAATCCAACGATTCCACCTAGGGTGCAAATTAGAATAGCCTCCAGAATAAATTGCATCAATATAATTTTTCGTGTGGCACCAATGGCTTTCCTGATTCCTATTTCTCGGGTACGTTCTTTCACGGTAACAAACATAATATTCATGATCCCGATTCCTCCAACAATAAGAGAAAGAACCGTAATAAAAACCCCCGTTCCGCCTATAGCCAGCTTTATGGAAATGTACTGTTTTCTGAATATATCCTGTTGATTCACGGCAAAATCATTTTCTTCCTGTGGAGGGAGTTGACGAAGTCTCCGCATGATCCCGGTCACTTCATCTTTTGCTGCTTCAATATGGTTTTCATCTACTTTTACATTTAGACGCATCCATCCTCTTCTCGAAAACAATCGTTGGTAAGTTCCAAAAGGAATAATGCAGTGATTATCCATACTGAACATTCCTAAAAATTCCCCCTGTTTCCCTGCGATTCCTATAACACGAAATGAATAAGGACCAATCTTTACTTTTTCGCCCAGAGGATTTTCAAATTCAAACAGGGCTTCCGCAACGTCATGTCCTAAAACGATAATTTGATTTCCGCTTCGGTCTTCGCCTTCTGTAAAAAACCGTCCGTAATTAATTTCTAAATTTGAGGTGCGTATATATTCCGCTGAGGTTCCGATCATGGAAATTCCCATTGCCTTTTTATCTTTCCATTTCACATCACCGGAACGCATTGCCACAGGAGCAGCCGCCAGTACATATTTACTTTGCGACTTTAAATCATCCAGGTATTCAGCTTTTAAGTCCCGGCGGTTTTTCATCTCCCACCAATCCTTATCGCCAAACCATTCATGTTTTGAAATGTACAGTACGTCTCTCCCCAAAAAAGACATGCTTCGTTCAAATGATTGATCCAAACCGGAAATGAGCGTTCCCATTATTGTAACAGAAAAAATGCCAATGACAATTCCCAGAGTCGTGAGAAAAGACCTCAATTTATTGGAGTTGACAGAAAAATAAGCCATCCGCAGGGATTCTGAAAAAGATTTCATGATTCAGTTCCCATTACAGAAAACTGAAGATATATAGAGATACTAATTCTGGAAATCCTTTTGTATTTTTCCGTCTAGAAGCTGAATGGTTCTGCCGGCATGGTTGGCAATATAAGCTTCGTGAGTCACGAGGATGATGGTATTGCCGTCCTTGTTAAGTCCATCAAGGACGGTCATGATATCTTCTCCGCTTTTGGAATCCAGATTCCCCGTGGGTTCATCTGCTAATATAATAGACGGATTTGTTACCAATGCCCGTGCGATGGCAACCCTTTGGCGCTGTCCACCGGATAATTCATTGGGTTTGTGTTTTATACGGTCAGACAGACTCACTTTCTCCATTGCATTTTTGGCTTGCCTCATCCGGTCGTATTTTGGAATATTGGAATAGATGAGTGGAAGTTCCACATTTTGTATTGCTGTGAGTTTGGGTAAAAGATTAAATGTTTGAAATACAAAACCGATCTTTCGGTTTCGAATGGATGCCAACTGACCATCATCCATATTCTGTACCGGTTCATTATCTAAAACATATATTCCTTCCGTTGGAGTGTCCAGACATCCGATTATATTCATTAAGGTAGATTTTCCCGATCCGGAGGGTCCCATGATGGAAATATATTCATTTGCCTTGATAGATACATTCACTCCATCCAGCGCTTTTACTGTTTCTCCTCCCAATGAGTAATACCG
Source organism: uncultured bacterium (assembly GCA_964489755.1). Lineage (GTDB taxonomy): Bacteria > Fidelibacterota > Marinisomatia > Marinisomatales > AB-629-J13 > AB-629-J13. The sequence goes on from CAZBBE010000005.1 coordinate 9,140, forward strand.
CTTTATTCCCTCAAGGAAAATTAGATCAGGCATTTGACAATCTAATTATTTATTGGCAGAAAATCCATCCCCAATCTGGACAGGAGCTTTATGCCACAACTCCCGGCTGATGGCTTTATAGCTTCCGCTTACAACAGCTTCTCCTTCATCTAGTCCACTTAATACTTCATAATGAGTATCGCTGGATATGCCCGTATCAATACGTCTACCCAGAACGTGGAGGCCGTCTTTCCCTGAGCCAATTTCATTATCAATAGTGTCTTGTACGACAAAGACGATTTCTACCATTTCCTTCTTTTTATACTTTCGTTCTTTTTCGTTTTTTCCGTCGTTAGAATTTCCTTTTCCACCGTTATAGATGTGTGTTTCAAAATCTTCTGGTCTTACCGTGAGGCATTGAATGGGAATGGACAGAACACTATTTTTCACTTCCGTAATAATATTTGTAGTGGCGCTCATTCCCGGACGGAAAAGAGGATGGACATTTATTACGGTGATTTTCACCTTGAAATTTGTTACTTGGTTTTGGTTGCCGAAATTTGATGTTTCTGCTACATGGGCAATTTCCCGAACGACTCCGTAAAATATAGTATCCTGAAATGCGTCCACCTCAATTTCGGATGAATCGCCGACGGAAAGAGACACCACATCATTTTCATTAACATTCACAAGGACTTCCATACGGTTCAGATCAGCGATGGACATGAGTACTCCCGGCTGAAACATTCCCCCAACCGCCATTTCTCCCACTTCCTTCGTGATGCTGGTGACCACACCGTATTGGGGAGACAGGAGTCTGGTTTTCGACAGTTCATCCTTCCTTGATTTCAGGGATGCTTCAGTTTGTTCAAGCTGGCTTTCTGCTAATAAAAATTGCGCTTCAACCGTTTCCAATTCCTGTGATGAAATGAGATTCTGTGAAAATAGGGAGAGGGTTCTGTCCAATCGAAGGTTAATCTGTCGTAGGTTTGCTTTGGCAGATTTTACCATAGACTCCGCCTGTTCCATATTTGCTCTGTATTGAGTTTCGTCCAGAGTGATCAAATGCTGACCGGGGAATACTGTGTCTCCCTCACTGACGGTTATCTCAGTGATCCACGCCGTAATTGTGGATGTTATTTGAACTTCTTCTTCTGGTTGAAGTTTTCCGCTGGCATTGACCTTGTGTATGATGTTTCCCCGTTTCACTGTCTCCGTCTCCACGCTGATTGCTTCATCCCTTGAACGGCTAAGAAATCCTGCTATTATAAGAACAATTAAAACCAGGGGTATCCACACCTTTTTTTTCTTTAAAACTGACACCATAATGTCTTCCTATTCTATTCCAAAATTTGTATTTAGTTCACCCGTTAATGCATTTAGAGAAGCTGCTGATATCCAAAAATCATATTTTATGTTCACCCATGTCGTCTTAGCCAGGTTCAGTGACACCTGCGCATTCAACACCTCTAAAATGGTTGCGGCTCCCAAAGAATATCGTTCCCGAACAAGGGTAAGATCCTCCTGGGCTGATTCTATAACTTGGGACTGAATTGGAAGGATGTCTATATATTGATTCAGAATTTCCAATAGGTCAAGGGCTTGAACATTGAGGTTCTCTTTCAATGATGTGTAATCCTCTGTTGCCTGATTCCACTCAATCCTTCTCTGTTCTATTTGTGAAGACAAGCCGTTTCCCGTATAGATAGGGACGGACACGGAAAAATTTACTCCAAGATTCCAATCCTCTTTAAGGTTATCCATCCACTTCTGTGAATTTTCACCCATGGCGGAGTAATTCAGTCCTGCATCTACAGAAGGAAGTCTCATCCCTCTGGCAATCATATAATTTAGTTTTGCCGATTGTATCTGAGATCGCTGACTTAAAAGGACAGGATTGTTTTCCTCAATTATAGTTACTATTTTTTCTTTTTCTGGAAACCGATACGATTGGATATCTTTTATAAAATCCATGAATTGTTTTCCCCCATCGGGTCTTCCCATGGTATGGTAGAATTTTCGCCTTGCGCTGCGAAGAGTCTGATCAGAGCGGAGGAATTCCGATTGAGCCTGTCCCCTGGTTACTTCCCCTTTCAAGAGATCTGTTTTTTTTACGGCTCCCAGGTCAAATTTAGTTTTTACCAGTACCAATTGCTTTTTCGATAGAGAGAGGTTTTGACCTGCAACTTCCTTCAACTCTTTTGCCTTCAGGAATTCGAAATAGCCATGGATGACATCCCGGATAATCCCTAAACGGGAAGATTGATAACTGAAACGCGCAATTTGAAAGAATGATTTTGCCTGTTGTACCCGGTTGATGGTTTGTCCGCCGTCGTAAATTTTTTGAGTGACTGAAATACCGGCGGACATATTTTGGGAATGGCTAAGGGAGAATGTATCCGTCTGGAAATTCTCGAAATTCATAGCGACGGTTTCTCTTTCAGGGAAATATGTGCGATTTAGGTTCCCGGAAAAACCAACTGATGGCAATAGATTACTGAATGAAGTTTTTACAGATTGTTCAGCGGCGGATTTTCTGGACAATGCTGATTTCAAGGTACTCTTATTATTGAGTCCGATCTGGATACAATCTTCCAAGGACAATTTCTGAGAATGTGCAAATGTGAGAAGGAGGATGAATAAAAATAAAGGTTTCATGAGAAATGTGTATGACTAATTATCAATCTAATTCAGAGTATAAAGTTCCTGAGAATATTAACGCAATAACCGGAAGTCGCAAAGAAAATAAAAGTTAAAGAAATGATTCTTTATTCTTCAGAAGAAATTTTTTTGCTTCATTGTAGCTGTTTTCTATCTCTCCGCTAAGAATTCCCTCTTCAATTGCTGACTTAATTTCACCAACCTTTTTCCCTGGTTCTATCTCAAATATTTCCATGATTTCATCTCCTCTTACAGGCGACTGAAAGTCTATCATTTCATCCAGTTCCTTCACATTTTGTATTCGTTCTTCCACTCGTTCAAAATTACCTATATAATTTTTTACCAGTCGCGGATTTTTTGTTGTGATATCAGCACGGCAGAGCGTCATTAATTCATGGATATCTTCTCCTGCGGCTATCATGAGCCGCCGAATGGCAGAGTCCGTAACACCGTCCTTGGCAAGGGCAATGGGACGTAAATGAAGCGCAGTCATTTTCTGCAGATAAGTATTTAATTCATTAGATAGTTTCATTCTCTTGGCAACCTTCTGAACGATTTTGGAACCTAAAAAATCATGCCCGTAAAATGTATACCCTTTTTTTTCATGAATGCGGCGGGTTTTAGGTTTGGCAATATCATGTACCAATGCGGAAAATCTCACTCTCACTTCTTCCGTGAGTATTGCAGCATTATCCACTACCTGAAGGGTGTGGGAGAAAATATCTTTATGATGCCATTCGCTGGTCTGTTCCAATCCGTACATTGCATCAATTTCAGGAAATATGTGTTTCATCAATCCAGTGTGTTGTAGCAGTTTAAGACCGATGGAAGGTTTGGAACAGGAAAGAATTTTCAAAAACTCCGCAGTGATTCGCTCCCACGATACGATTTTGATTCGATCCGCTTGGCGGTTCATAGATTTCTTAATTTTAGAATCCACCCGCATATCCAGTTTGGCGGAAAAATATGCAGCTCTCATCATCCTCAGGGGGTCATCTGAAAATGTTTTGTCCGGGTCAAGAGGTGTAACCAGATGCTTTTCCTGCAAATCAAGGATGCCATTGAAAGGATCCGATAGGTTGCCAAAGCGTTTTGGGTGCAGGTCAACTGCCATGGCATTGATAGTAAAATCTCTTCTGAGTAAATCTCCTTTTAAATCGGTGTATTGTATCTTGTCAGGTTTTCGGGAAGAGTCATCGTAGGATTCTGTCCGGGCGGAAGCAACCTCAAGCGGAATTTTTTTATAGGGAATTCGAGCAGTTGAAAATCGCTGAAATGGGACAATTTTATCTACTTTTAATTCATTAGCAAGGGCACGGGCAAATTTGATTCCGTCTCCCACCACCATAAAATCAATCTCCTTTATATCTCGCCCCAGAAAAAGATCTCGGACATATCCGCCTACAACATAAACTTCCTGCTCATACTTAGCACCTAATTTTCCGGCGAGGTGCAACACATCAGAACCGGTAATATTTTCTTCAATTAAATGACGGATATTTGTCATGGGTAAAATTAACCCGATGTATCTATTCTTTTTAGTAAGAAAAGTAAATTAGTCATATTTTTCCTGTCCTTAAAAACGGGGACGGATTCAGTTTGACCCTGTTTTTACTCCTGCTTCAATCAGCGCATTATCCCAATTTTCTAATTTTCCTTCTCTCTGAGCATTGGTCATTTTTGGAGAAAATTTTTCTTGAAAAGAATGTGTAATTTTAGGGAATTCACCAAATTGATTATTAAATAAAAGCCGAAACACTCCCAATGCTGTTTTGTCTTTTTGTTTCGACCGATTTACCGGAACACCTAATAAGTCTGCAATAAACTGGAGCAATGGTTTTCTGGCACCGCCACCACCCGACTGGATGGATATAATCTCGAAACCATTTTTTTTGAAAGTTTGTACTATGTCGTGAACTAAAAATCCTATGGATTCCATTCCAGCCCTTATTATTTCATCTTTTGTTGCATCATTTAAATTGTAGAATAATGTTTCTTTAGGCTGAACCCAGTACGGTGAGGTAATTCCGGTAAATCCAGGGACAAGAACTCCTTCGGTTTTTGTTTTTTCGCATCGTTCATCCCATTTCATTTTTTCGTGGGGAATATTCAAATGGTCTTCCAGCCAGTAAAACATTGAATTGCAAGTGTTAATGGTTCCTTCCACCAGGAAATGATGTTCGAGATCCGAAGACCAAAACAAATTTGACATAAGTCCATTTATAAAAATTTGATTATTTCCTGCATAATATTGAACAGAACCTGATGTCCCTAAATTTATTGCAATTGTTCCGGGATTGGAAAAGCCCTGTCCCATCAATGCTGCTTGCTGATCTCCAATGACACAAAGTAGAGGAATGTCATGTTTGTCTATTTTAACTTTTCCAAAATTGTGGATTGTGGGTACCAGCGGCGGAAGACATGACAAATCCACATTGAATAACTCACACAGTTTATCATCCCAATTCAAAGATTTAAGGGAAAACAATTGAGATCTCCCTGTAATGGAGTGATCCACTACAGCAGTTCCGGTTAATATATGGCTTAAATATGAGCTGAGGGGACCAAAAAAAGTTTTTCCAGATTTTACTTTTTGCTCAAGCTCAGGGTATTCTTTAATGAGATAAATATATTTCAATGCACCAAAATGACCGCTGAGTGGAATTCCTGTTTTCGTATAAATAAGTTGTTTATGCTCATTGAATTTGTCAACGAGATGATGTGCACGGTTATCCTGCCAACTCAAGGCTAGAGTTAAAGGTCGGGAAGATTTTTTATCCCAGAACAAAAAGGTTGACCTCTGGACCGCCAATCCTGCAGAGAGAATCACACCATTTTTTTCTTCCACCCAATTTATAGCGGAAGTAATTAATTTATTTACCACATCAGCAATCTTTTGAGCATCACTCTCAACATAGAGCGGTTTAGGTCGGTCAAGCAAATGCTTAATTTTTTTACTGAAACACACTTCACCTTTTTCATTGAATATAAAAGACTTTGTTCCACTCGTTCCCTGATCAATAATTAGAAAATAATGCTTCACCATATCACTTGTATTTCTGAATATCCTTATTAAAGAACCCGACTAATCCTGTGAGTGCTCCCCCAACACCAAAGAGAAGGAACACAATATTAATGGAAATGACTTCTGCAATAATTCCTACCAAAGCCGTTGAAACTGCTGTCATCCCTGAAACTGCCAAATGAACCATTGAAAATAATCTTCCGTGATATATATTAGAGGTATATTTTTGGAGGATGGTTGTTCGAGAAACTGTGATAACGGGGATTCCCATTCCGTGGAATATGATGATGAACAAAGCCATTGGAACTGATTGAACCCAGAAGAAAAGAGTATAAGTCAATCCATCCCAAAACATCCCCAGAAGAAGAAGAAACCCGTTGTTGAAATGTTTGGAAAAACGGTACATGAAAAATGATCCTGTTAACATTCCCAAAGCCATACCAGCCTCTACGAAGGCAAAGTCAGATGCGGAGCCATTCAAATAGTGTTTGATCATTATTGGCATACCCACGATAGCAGGACCCATGATGAAAATATTGTTCACTGTAGTCAGAACAATAAGGAGTCCAATGGAATTATTTGTTTTAATGTAATTAAAACCGGACTTCAATTCCTGATATCGAGAGCCTCTAATTGATTTCCCAATTTTATCAGAATAACGGATTGTCATAAGTACTATTGCAGCAAGCAAGAAAGATAATGCGTCCCAGACAAATAGAATTTTCACTGAAATTATATTCAGAAGGATTCCCGCTATTACAGGACCTGCAAAATAGGAAAATTGTCCGCTAGTGGCTATAAGAGAGTTTATTTTTTCTAATTTATTTTGAGGAATGATTTCCGGTAAAAAGGCATTTATTGCTGGCGGGAATAAAGAACCGAAAGAGGCACGAATAAAAGCCAGGATTCCGATTATTAATACTATTTTAATATCCATGAATAAAAGCAGTGGAATAATTGCAACCACAATTGCCTGAGAGAAATTTGAAATTAACATTAATCTCATTCGGTTATGTCGGTCAGCCAATACACCTGCAAAGATTCCAAAGATTATTGCTGGCAAATAAGCACTCATGGCGACCAGTCCGGTTGCAAGGGTGGATTCAGTTATATCCAGAATTATCCAAACCAAAGCTAACTGATATACGGCATCACCGGTTGCTGAAATGGTCTGAGCTAACCAGAGCTTTAATGTATTATGTTTAATTTGTGAATGAATAATAAGGGTCAAAAATAAAATATTGTTTTATTGGGACTGCAATAATCGAAATGAGTTATTTTTATTGTTTTTCTATCATTACAAGGATTTATCAAGCAGAATGTTGGATTTAAAACAGTAATGAATGTGGAGTGAATTTATTACCTAAAAGACCTTTTCCCATGTGGAAATCATCATTAATTTTCGCAGATTAATTTATAAAACATTTTTCATTATGAAAAAAATTATAGGAGTAGGTAATGACGTATATAATAGCTGAACCCTGTGTTGACACATGTGACACCGCCTGTATTGAAGTATGCCCCGTAGATTGTATCCATGGTCCTGAAGATAAAACCGGCGCCGGAGCCGAAGCAAAGGAACCGGGGTTTGATCCTGAAGGAAAACAATTATACATTGATCCTGAGGAATGTATTGACTGTGGTGCCTGCGAGCCGGAATGTCCTGTTGAAGCAATATTTGAAGAAAGTGAAGTTCCAGAAGAATGGGACAAATACATTAAGATCAATTACGAGTGGTTTGGTCAAGAATATACCGGCTAATTATTTTATAGCTCTATTTAATAACGGCTTTTTCAGAAAAGCCGTTATTAATCTTTATCCAATTTTGCCATGACAAAAGATCAGATTTTAAAGGCTTTATCTCAAATTAATTATCCTGGATTTAACCGGGATATTGTATCATTTGGACTGATTGATGATATTTCACTCAGCGATGAAAATGTCCGGATCACATTGAAGCTTTCCGCTGAAAAATCCAAACAAGAAGAAATGAAAAAGATGGTCCGTGATGAATTAGAATCACTTGGGAAATTCATGAATGTGGAGGTTGTGGTGACCGGGATAACTCAGCCAATGGGCAATATTTCTCAGCCCATGAAACCGGGAAAGGTGAAAAATATCATTGCAGTTGCCAGTGGAAAAGGCGGTGTAGGAAAATCTACAGTGGCTGCTAATATTGCCTGCTCATTTTTACAGAAAGGATATAAGGTTGGACTATTGGACCTTGATATTTATGGCCCGTCCCTACCAATTATTTTAGGAATAAATGAATCTCCTCAACTCACTCAGGAGAAAAAACTAATCCCTTTGGACTGGAATGGGTTAAAAGTCCTTAGCTTTGGATTTATTAGTGGTAATGATTCTCCAGCAATCTGGCGTGGTCCTCTGGTTGCACGGATGACTGAGCAGTTTTTCCGTGACGTTTCATGGGGAGAATTAGACTTTCTTATTCTTGATCTACCCCCGGGAACCGGAGATATTCAGTTAACATTGACTCAAAAAATTCAGCTCAGCGGAGCTGTTATTGTTACAACACCGCAGGATATTGCACTTTCTGATGTAAGAAAAGGTGCGGATATGTTTCGAAAGGTCAACACACCGGTTTTAGGTGTGGTTGAAAACATGTCCGGATTAACTTTAAAGGGAATAGTTTATGATTTCGAGAAGAATCCACTGAAAAGTGGTTTCGTTGAAGTAGAAGAAAAATATAATTCACAAATTGATGAAAATGGAACATTCACGTTGACAATTGACTTGTTCAAAAAAGGAGGAGGAGAGAGAGAAAGCCAGCGCCTTGGAGTACCATTGTTAGGAAAAATTCCTTTGTCCCAAACTATCATGGATTCAACAGATGCAGGGAACCCAATCGCATTTGGTTCACCTGATAATCCATATTCGGAAATATTTTCCAATATTGTTTTGCAAATTGCAAAAGATCTTGGACATTAAATGCGCGAAATATTATAGAAAAATTGAAATAATATATAATCATGCAACGCCTATAAATTTTTTGATTAATGGTATTGATTTCGAAATTATTTCTATTTAGGGAACAGAAACCAAAAAAAAACATAGAAGAGTTGAAATTTTAACAGGTGATTTACTTTCTGCTATGAGTCTAACTAAATTAAGAGATAATGTTCTAAATCAAAAAAATATCCCAGAGCATATTGCAATCATAATGGATGGAAACGGTCGCTGGGCTAAGGAAAAGTCTCTGCCCCGGTTAGCAGGTCACCATGAGGGAATAAATTCAGTTAGGGAAATTACACGGGTATGCGGAGAAATTGGCGTAAAGCATTTAACTTTGTATACATTCTCTACCGAAAACTGGCGAAGGCCAAAAAGGGAAGTATCCTCATTAATGAAATTGTTATTTAATACTATCCAGGATGAAATAAAAAACCTTCATAAAAACAAGGTAAAGTTGACGACGATAGGAGATTTAAATGCTCTCCCCAAATCAGCACGTGAAAGTATTATGGAAGGAATAGAATTAACTAAGAGCAACATTGGACTGAATCTTATATTAGCATTGAATTATGGAGCTAGACAGGAGATAATCCGAGCGGTGAAAAAAATAGCGAATCAAATTAGTTTAGGAGAAACTGCAATAGAACATGTTTCCGAACAAACCATTTCTGATAATTTATATACAAGTACAATTAAAGATCCGGATTTACTTATAAGAACAGGAGGGGAACGACGAATCAGCAATTTTCTTTTGTGGCAATCTGCTTACTCAGAATTATATATGACTGATACTTATTGGCCAGGATTCAGAGAAACGCAGATTTTAACAGCCATCCAGAATTTTCAAAACAGAGAACGGCGATTTGGAAAAACAAGCAAACAGGTACAATCTATATGAAGAACATATTTCATATTTTTTTCTTGCCACTCTGTTTTTTCTGTGTATTTGCGCAGGTCCCTTCTGCTATAAAGATTCTTGATGTTGAAGTCGAGGGTAATGTTGTTACAACGGATAGAATGATTCGATATACCGCTTCTTTGAAAGTTGGGGATGAAGTAAGTCCGGGAGACTTCGCCAAAGCGGTAAAACGAATGTGGAGATTGGGGATGTTTTCGGATATTCAAATTCGGCTTGATGAAGAAACGGAAAAGGGAATTAAAATAACCATTGTTGTTGAAGAAACCCCCATCCTTGGAAAAATTTCTTTTAATGGTAATAAGAAAGTTAAGGATTCCCAATTGGAAGAAAAATTGATGCTTGTGTCTGGACAACGGCTTAAACTAAATATGGTTCATGAAAAAATACAGGAATTAAAAACACTATATGCAGAGGAAGGATTTTTGTTGGCAGAAATAGAAAGCGAATTATCCCACGCAAAAACCGTCCGGTCAAATGATCCAAAAATCTTAGAGATCACAAAAGATTTGATATTTCATATTAAAGAAAATAGAAAAGTAAAAATCGGTGCCATTAAATTTGATGGAAACAAGTCTTTTTCTGATTGGAGACTCAGAAGAGTGGTAAAAAATACAAAACAACAAAGGTGGTATCTGTTCTGGCGCTCCTATTTTGATACTGAGAAATTTGAGGAAGATATTGAATCCCTCTCTGCGTTTTACAAAAATAAGGGATATCGGGATTTCATGGTTCTTTCCGATTCCATAGGGTACAACAGTAATAAGAAAAAAATGACTGTTTATATTAAAATTTCAGAGGGCGGAAAATACAAATTCAGAAATTTTACTTGGGAAGGAAATACTTTATATGATGAATCAATTCTTAGTCGTGCATTAGGCTTGAAAAGCGGTGACACATATAATGAGGAAAATTTCAATCAGGCTGTTTATGAACGAATGCAAAGCCTTTACATGGATAGAGGATATATTTACAGCCGAATCGAACCTTTGGTAACACCCGTTGGTGTGGACTCATTGGATATTCATTTTCGAATATTGGAAAACCATAAGGTTTTTGTAAGAAACATTATGATTGGCGGTAATACCAAAACAAGAGAAAATGTGGTTCGCCGTGAATTAAGAATTTTTCCTGGTGATGTGTTTAGCAGAGAAAAATTGATTCGTAGCCAGCAGGCGGTCTGGATGCTTAATTATTTTTCAAATGTAGTTCCAGATGTAGTACGAGTGGATGAAGATCAGGTAGACCTGGATCTGGTGGTTGAGGAAAAATCATCAGACCGGGCCAATGCCAATATCGGGTTTACAGGTGAGTATGGGATGACCGGGGGCGGAGGACTCGAGTTCAATAATTTTAGAGGCTTGGGTCAGCGATTGATGTTCAGTTTTAATACAGGCACCAATTATTCAATTTATACTACCAGTACTCCTTCTAAATACCAATCTGTAAGTCTCAGTTTTACTGATCCGATGTTGTACGACACACCAAATCTAATAGGCTTTTCAATCTATTATTCATTTCGCGGTGCGTCAACAAATTATTATTTCCCTCTGGATTTTACTGCAAAAGGCGGATCCATTACATGGGGCAGGCGTTTTCGCTGGCCTGATGATTATTTTAGAGGAAACTGGGCTTTACGAGGCGTTGAAAAAGAATATAGCGGGGATCAAGAAGAACTTGATCGATATGTAAAAGGATTAAGTGTTTCCAGGGGGATAAATCTGACGCAAATAATCAGTAGGGACAGTAGGAATCGACCGGAATTTCCCACACTGGGGTCCATGTTTACCTTGAAAACCACACTGTCTGGAGGTCTTTTAGGAGGGAATGAAGACTTTCATAAACATGTTTTGAAGTTAGAGTGGTATACACCTACATTCTGGAAATTTGTTTTGAAAAGTTCTTTTCATTTGGGGATAATAGAATCACTGCCCTCTCAGAAAGATGAACTTTCTATTATTCCTTTCGATGAACGATTCATTATGGGTGGAAACGGAATTCCATATGGGAATATGCTTCGAGGATATCCGGACAATTCCATTGGTCCCGTAACTCCAGGTGGAAGTCCGATTGGAGGAAACGCAATGATGAAATTTAATACGGAATTCAGGTTTCCCTTTTCCGAAAACCCAGTTGTTTATGGACTGATTTTTGGCGAGATGGGAAATGTCTGGAATTCACATCACATGATGGAACCGTTTAATATTCCTCGAGGTGGAGCATTAACCTTAAGAAAATCAGTAGGTGTAGGCATTCGATTTTTTATGCCGATGATAGGCATGCTGGGATTTGATTTAGGTTACGGATTTGATGATATAACTGGGTCAGGCAGGCCACAAGGATGGACAACAACCATAATATTTGGACAACCGTTTTAATAAATTTCTCAGGAGGAAAATGTGAATAGAAAAATAACAAAAAGTTTACTTTTTATTGGTTTAGTCATCTTTCCTTTGACCATTTTTGGTCAACTAAAGGTTGGGTATGTAATTTCACAGAAAATTCAATCAGAGTATGAAGAATTCAAGGAAGCCCAATCTCAATTGCAGTTGGAGGTTAAAAAAGTCCAATTTGAATTTCAGGAAATGCAAAAAGAATTGGATAGCTTAAGACAAGGATTTGAAACACAAAAACTGATGAGTTCACAGGATTGGAGAAGGCAAAAAGAGCAGGAGATTAAGGATAAAGAAATTGCTATTCAGAACTTTCAAGCTAAGAAAGTTGGTCCCGATGGAGATTTAGTGAAGAAAGAATATCAGATGACAAATGAGTTAATATTTAAAATTAATGAAGCTGTAGAAAAAGTTGCTATAGATAAAGGATATGATTTTATTTTTGATGGATCCATATCGTTGCTGTACGGGAAACCAACCCATGATTTGACCGATGATGTACTACATGAATTGAGAAAAGTCGGTAGAAACACACCTAACTAGGTATTCATTTGTCAACATTGGATCAATTAGCAGAATTGGTCGGAGGAAAATCAATTGGTCAATCCGACCTGATCATTTCTGGTGTATCCGAAATACAGTATGGAAAACCAGGAACCATATCTTTTTTAGCAAATCTTAAATATAAAAAATATTTGGAATCTACAAGAGCATCGGCAATAATTGTTTCAGATTCTTCATTATTAAATGAACAAAACGGAATTGTGGTGCAAAATCCGCAGCTTGCGTTCTCAAAAATTCTTAATGTATTTCGTCCCCGGTTGACAATTAAAAAAGGTATTCATCCCACTGCTGTCATTGATTCATCTGTTTTTTTGGGTGATGCTGTTTCTGTAGGAGCCAATGCTGTAATTGAAGCAAATGTAACCATTGGTGAAAGAACCAGAATTGGAGCCAACTCTATTATAGGTCGCAATGCTGTCATAGGGGAAAAATGTAGGATTCACCCTCGTGTAACAATTTATCATGAATGCAATCTTGGAAACCGTGTTGTTATTTTCAGCGGAAGTGTAATTGGAAGTGATGGATTTGGATTTGTCACGGAAGAAGACATCCATTATAAGATTCCTCAGATTGGAAAAGTGATTATTGGAAGTGATGTGGAAATAGGTGCAAATTGTGCAATAGACCGGGCTACTATAGGAGAAACAATCATAGGAAATATGACTAAACTGGATAATCTCGTTCATATTGCTCATAATGTTAAGATAGGAATGGGATGTCTCCTTGCTGCAGGCGTAGGTATTGCCGGGAGTGTGACCATTGAAGATTTTTGTATATTAGCCGGACAGTCAGGTGTTATTCCTCACGTTTCTATCGGTCCCAAATCCATTATTGCTGTCCAATCAGGTGTCACAAAATCTCTAAAGGGGGGAGAGATTTATTCAGGAATGCCGGCAAGAAAAATTCGTGAACAGAATAAAAAAGACGCTATTTTGTCATCGATTTCTATGCTAAAAACCCGTTTTGAAAAATTAGAAAAGCTTGTTCTGAAAAATGATGACGCCACGTAGGTTTCAGTGTACCATTTCCAAACCGGTATTCTGTACGGGAGTCGGACTGCATACAGGACTTGAAAGTAAAATTATTTTTAAGCCTGCTCCTGAAGATTATGGTATACATTTTATACGGCAGGATGTTGATAATTGCCCTGAAATCATGGCAGATATAGACCATGTTGTTGATATTTCCAGAGGGACAACTATTGAGCAGAACGGTGTGAAGATTTTTACTGTCGAGCATGCATTGGCAGCTGTTTCGGGCTTACGAATTGATAATGTATTAATTGAATTGACTGCAAAAGAACCTCCGGTTATGGATGGCAGCTCAAAGGATTTTGTTGAAGCGCTACAAAAATCAGGTATTGTGGAACAGAAAAAATCACGAAGAGTGTTGGAAATATCTGAGCCGGTTTCCTATTCAGATCCTAAAAGAGGAGTGGATATTCATGTTGTCCCTTCTGATCAATTTCGAGTAACCTTTATGATTGATTATAAACTTCCTTCATTAGGTTCACAATATACTGCTGTTTACAATATGCAGGAGGATTTTGCACGGGAGGTTGCCCCTGCAAGGACATTCTGTTTTTTAAGTGAGATTGAAGAACTCAGAGAAATCGGCTTAATAAAGGGAGGTGCTCTGGATAACGCCGTAGTTATAGTTGATAAAGAAATTGATAATACCGAAGTGAATAGACTCAAGTCACTTTTTGGTATAAAAGAGGAAATTATAATGGGTGCTAATGGAATTTTAAATGGGAAAAGATTGAGATATAAAAATGAGCCGGTTCGCCATAAAACTCTAGATTTAATTGGAGATATGGCTTTACTAGGGGTTCCGATTAAAGGACATGTTACTGCTGCAAGAAGTGGTCACGCAAGCAATGTAGAATTTGTAAAAATGATTCGCAACATTTATTCAAATTTCTTTTAAAATCTGCTAATGCCAAAACCTTCCTTTTCAATTGAGGACATATTAAATATTGTCCCCCATCGCTATCCGTTTATACTTATTGATCGCATTCTGAATTATGAACCGGGGCATAAATTAACGGCTATTAAAAATGTAACCATAAACGAGAATTTTTTTCAAGGTCATTTTCCCAATCATCCTGTAATGCCGGGAGTATTAATTATAGAAGCCATGGCACAGGCAGGTGCATTTCTGGTACTGAATACAGTTGATGATCCGTTGAAAAAGAATTTGTTTTTTACGGGTGTATCTGATTCTAAAATTCGAGCACCTGTAACTCCGGGTGACCAATTACGTTTGGAAATGAAATTAGTTAAAATTAAACTGAAGGGAGTACGGCTGCAGGGAGAAGCCTATGTGGAAGATAACCTGGTTGCCCAGGCACTCATTAAGGCCAATATTGTCGATCGAGTATAAGGAGGGAGATTAATTTCTACCTCCATTCACCCTACAGCCATAGTACACAAAGGAGCTGATTTAGGGGAAAATGTAAGCATTGGTCCTTTTGCATGTATTGGAAAGGATGTGACAATTGGATTGGGGACCAGCATTGAAAATTTTGCGGTTATTAAATCCGGTACATTTATTGGAAAAAACTGCAGAATATTTCAAGGAGCAATCATTGGGGAAATTCCACAAGATTTGAAATTCGCTGGTGAAAAGACTGAAACGCGAATTGGGGATAACACAACTGTCAGGGAATTTGTAACCATAAACAGGGGAACATCTGCTTTAGGATATACTAAAGTTGGGAAAAATGTTTTATTGATGGCTTATAGTCATATTGCACATGATTGTATAGTAGGAGATAATGTTATCATGGCGAATAAGGCAACTCTGGGAGGTCATGTTGAGATTGGTAATTGGGCATTTTTGGGGGGTGGAGTCTTGGTACATCAATTTTGTAAAGTTGGAGAACATGCATTAATAGCTGCCGGGTTTCGAGCCGTACAGGATGTTCCTCCCTTTATATGGGCATCAGGCGAACCAATCAAATACAGCGGTATAAATAGTGTTGGTTTAAAAAGAAGAGGATTTTCATCTGAAGAAAGGCGATTAGTGAAGCAGATATATAAGTTGTATTTTCGTTCGAATCTTCCCAGAACGAAAGCACTGGACGAAATCAAAAATCAGTTTTCCAATCATCTTGTGGGAAAAGTGATTGTGGACTTTATTGAAAAAAGTAACCGAGGGATTATTTAAGTAAGTTTTTTAATTTATTATAATTGATAAGAGAATTTCCCTAAAGTATAAAAAACCAGATTTTGGAGATTACAATTGATAAAAAATTTTAGTGTAACAGGGAAACGGATAGTTTTATTTATGTTTTTCACTTTTGGATTTTCACAATGGGCTGGTTATGATGTTCATCAAGAAGAATATTCTTCTACGGATTTAAGAATATTTATTGAAGGTAAAACTTTTGGATTATCAGCAAATCCAGCACTCATTATCTCTCCTAAAAACAGAGCTTATGTTGGTATAGGACTATCAAAAAACACACTTTTTCGTCCCAATACGTATCAAAAACAACTTTCCGGATGGGTTCCCAATTTCTCAGCAGATATTTTTATTACAAACAATCTGTATTTTATAGGACGCATTAGCCAGTTTTATTCTGAAGAGGATATTGTCCATTCTCACAATTTTGGATTCGCATTAAAATCTGGAGAAGATGTATCTTACCCATGGCAGACTTCTGTTGTATTTTGTAATTTATCCGGACCTCGAGATTTTGCACTGAGATCGGTTTCTTTAACTATGGCAATACTAATACAAGCAGCTGATCATCAAATTCAGATAGGAATCGGGAAGGAAATGTATTCTGCAAAATTTTTTCTTGAGGACGCTAATTTCCCAACTGCAATGAAAGGAGAAATAAATTATATTTTACTAGGGATGAATTTTGAAAGGGATTCAATTGGAATTTTCCCTCAGATCAGGTTTCATCCGAGGTTAATTGGAACATCTATTAGAATGACTTGGGGAATAGGCTAAAACTTGAAGAAAATCTCAATTTTGGGTTCGACAGGATCTATTGGCGTTAATACTTTAAATGTAATACGAGAACTGAATGAGGATTTTTCAATTAAATATCTTACGGCGAATTCAAATAGTGAATTATTAATTAAACAGGCAATAGAATTTCGTCCTAAAACTGTCGTAATGGTGAACAAAGAAAAAGCCAAAATAGTGAAAGAAGCTTTAAAAATATTTGGAATGAATGTTATGGTTGGCAGGGAGGGACTTTTAGAATGTGCGGCAGATTCGGATGTGAATATTCTATTGAATGGATTGGTGGGATCAGCAGGAATGGAACCGACATTTCAAGCAGTAAAATCGGGAGTGGATGTTGCATTAAGTAATAAAGAAAGTTTGGTAATAGCTGGGGAATTAATTAACCATGAAAAAGAGGCTACCGGATCTACTATTTTACCTGTAGACAGTGAACATTCTGCTATTTGGCAGTGTCTCACAGGTGAATCTATGGATGATGTGAGGAGAATAATTCTGACGGGGAGTGGCGGTCCATTTTTGAATAAAAATGCAAAATCTTTCAATAAAATTACTCCTGAAGAAGCTCTAAGTCATCCCAACTGGGATATGGGAAATAAAATTACAATAGATTCAGCTACAATGATGAACAAGGGACTAGAGATTATTGAGACCTATTGGCTTTTTAATATGGAACCGGATGCGATTGATATCGTAGTACACCCTCAATCTATCATTCATTCAATGGTTGAATTCAAAGATCGATCAGTAAAAGCGCAACTGGGGATTCCGGATATGAAAATTCCTATCCAGTATGCATTGACCTATCCAAGGCATTCATATTCAGAGTATGAATCCCTTGACCTTCCCGCTATAGGCTCCCTTACCTTTGAACCACCGGATTTGGACAAATTTCCCTGTATCAGGCTTGCGTATGATGCTTTAAGAACAGGGGGGTCAACCCCTGCTGTGTTGAATGTGGTAAATGAGTATGCTGTGTATAGATTTTTAAAAAATGAAATTAGATTTACGGATATTCCAAAAATGATAGAGCAAGCTTGCGAACATCACGATTGGATAGATCACCCTGATTTTGAAACCTTGATTGATCTGGAAGCATGGTCTATTGAATTTGTTAACTCATTCCAATCGTGATCTTTATCAGTAAATAATATGACCACACTTTGGGCTACAATAATTGTAATTGGTGTTTTAATTTTTGTTCATGAATTAGGGCATTACCTTGCTGCACGTTCCGTTGGAGTCCGGGTTGAAAGGTTTTCAGTTGGGTTTCCGCCAAGATTATTCACGTTCACTTCGGAAGATCAAGGTTGGTTAATTCAAATGTATTTCTTTTACCGGTCAGCAGGAGGGAAATGGGAGTGGCAAGCTGTTTGGAAGAAAAAATTATCAGTGTCAGGAAAAACGGGGACCGGTACGGAATACTGCGTAGCATTAATCCCTCTGGGAGGCTATGTTAAGATGGCAGGAATCATAGATGAAAGTATGGACACAGCCATCACTCACTCCCCTGATGAGTTTATGAGCAAATCTTTTTTATCACAGGTATTTGTCATGAGTGCCGGTGTGATTATGAATGTTCTACTGGCATTTTTTATTTTTTCAGGGCTTTCATATCACTTTGGAAGCCCTGTTGAAAATCCTCTTCCAGTTGTGTCTAAACTTGTGGATGAAATGCCAGCAAAAGAAGCGGGAATACTGCCTGGAGATAAAATAATTTCTGTGAATGGAGAACCGGTTCATAATTGGAATGACATGGTATTGCATATACACAGTATTCCTGAAAAACCAATCATATTGAGGATTGAACGCAACGGTGAATACATCACAAAACAATTCACAACTTCATTCAAATTAAATCAAACCCAAACAGGAGTGGATACAATAGGATTTATCGGGATTGGTCAGGAGATAAAATATGTTGATGTTGACCTTTTTCAGGCATGTGTATCAGGGTTTAATTCAACAATGGCAGGATTTGGAATCATGGTAATGTCAATTAAAATGTTGGTAACCGGTGAAGCCTCCTTAAAAGAGTTGGGTGGTCCTATTATGATTGCTCAATTAGCAGGAGAAACTGCAAGAGCTGGAATCCCATCATTTCTGTCATTCATGGCGCTTATTAGTATTAATTTGGCGTTTATTAACATCCTTCCTATTCCCGGATTGGATGGCGGGCATATTTTTGTATCGATTATTCAGGTTATAATTCGAAAACCGTTGAGTGTTAAAACACGAATGATCTTTCAGCAGATCGGGATGGCGCTCCTTTTATTACTTATGATTACCGTTTTATATAATGATATTGGCAGGCTGTTCACAAACTGAACGACTTCAGTTTTAACTTCATTGTTCCATACTTAAGTTTTACCAATATCTGAATCGGAATTCTGCTCACATCCTCATTGAACCAAATGGTCATGTCCCCTTCGTTTTTGAGAAGTGTTTTCTCATCTTTGAATGGATTGATGACCAGACATTTAAATGTCCCAGCAGGAACAGATATAGATTCCCTTTTATCCACCCGTAGTTGAAAATCCGTGAATGAACCGTTATCAAAAGTGATCATGTTTAAAGTTTCTCCCAGAATCAGGGGGATGGTTCTTAAATAGTAAAACAGGGAATAGGGATCAAAAACAATCCCGGATATGGGTATGGAATCATTATTTACAACAGCTAGCGAATCTCTGTAAAAAAGTTCTGTATTAGAATTTTTTCTATAGCTTCCCTGTCTAATTGACTTTATTTGGCGATGAATAAATAACCCCCTTGCGTCAATCCATGAGTCCACTCTATCCCTTATTTTGAATAATCTGTCAGCGAGCGAACCAGTACGGGCAGAATATTGGATATGAAATGAAGGGATGTTGTTTACTGTATCCGCAGAAACGACTTTCAAAGCGGCTGTTCCAGCGGGAATAAAATTGAATTTAACTGAATAATTAAGGGTTTCACCAATCCTAAAAGGAAGATTGTTTCCATGAATTTCTGTGGAGAAAGAAATTAATATCAAAATGATTGAAAGCTTCAATTTAATTCCGTATTTCATCTAACTAATTCCAGTGTTTTATCTTTAAGTTTGTAAATGGTAGAGCCCAGCGAATAGGAAAGCGGTCCTTCATCTATCATTAAATCAATTTTGTCTCCAAATTGTTTCATAATATCGTCAGGGTCATTCAGAGGGGGTTTCCCAGAACGATTGACGCTGGTAGTTGTAATAGGATAATTTAGTATTTGAACAAGGTTTTTCCCAAAAGAATGATCCGGAATTCGAATCCCTACTGAAGAATCAGGTCCAAATATTTCAGGGGAAAGCACTCTCTTTTTAGCCGGAACAATTATGGTGTTTGCGCCACCAAGATTTTGAGATATAATAATTTTCTCTTCCTCAGATAAGTTGGAAATCTCAAACGCCATGGATATATTACTAACCAAAACGCTCATGGGACTACAGCGTTTTTTAATCTTATATATTTTTTTAACAACAACACTATTAGTAGCGTCTCCACCAAATCCGTATAAAGTGTCGGTAGGGTAAACAATAATTCCCCCTGATTTTATGATTTCCGCAGCTGAGGAAACTGCGTCTGGAGACCGTGAGAAAACTCGCCGACTCAATTTTTCGGAGGAGAGGTTTTCCAGCGGTTGTGCCACCAGAAATATTGTTCAGGATGGATACGGATTTCATTTTCTAATAGTTGGGTGTAGGCCTGTGTGAATGTCTCCGTATTTACCAGCGACTTTTTGGGGATAGTCTTAAATTGGATTAGGAATTGATTGTATTTCTCTTTGCTGCACACACCAAATATTGGGATGGATCCTTTTTGTTGATAAAACCGTGCTGCTCCTTTTGGGGTTGATGATAGGATATTAAAAAAGCGTACAAACACTCCCCCTCTTTTCACATCTTGATCACTTGCTAAACCTAAAATACCTCCCTCATCCAAAACCTTGTTCATTTTATCCAAAGAATCTTTTCTGAAAACGTGTTTCATTCCGCTCCACTCTCTTTTTTTTATAAAAAACTGATGAGCTCCCACGTTTTTTTGTCTCATGGCTACTCCTATCAGTGGATATTTTTGTCTTCCAAACCAGGCGATGCTACATTCCCAAAAACCAAAATGTCCTGTTATGTATAAAACTCCTTTTCTTTGTTTTAATGCTTCATCAATTAAAATTTTGTTTTTAACCTTAATATTTGTCTGGCTATAGGATTTCGGAAATCCAAAAAAAAACAGAAACTGTTCCATGAAAAAAGAATAAGATTTTTTTAGAATTTGAGTTTTCCAGTAATCGGATTTATTCGGAAAAGCTCTGTCAATGTTTTTTAATGCCAAATCTTTTCTTATGGGAATATAATGGAAAAAAAATCCTCCGATTTTTTGCGCCCAAACAACCCTTCTATGTGGATTCATTCTACCTGCGAGATGAGACAGGAAAAGAAGAAGGGAATAAATTATTTGTTCATTTAGTTTCATTGTGGTGTCGTAAATTATTAGAATCTAAGGTAAATTCTTTCATTGAAAAATTTCTTTTAAGAACGACTTTATATATATCAATTTAGTGAAATATATTTTTTTAATTTTTACAATGGCCTCAATTTTGGTTGCCAAAATAGTATATGTTGTTCCTAT
This sequence comes from uncultured bacterium, assembly GCA_964489755.1. Lineage (GTDB taxonomy): Bacteria > Fidelibacterota > Marinisomatia > Marinisomatales > AB-629-J13 > AB-629-J13. The sequence goes on from CAZBBE010000005.1 coordinate 30,269, forward strand.
TCAGGGAACGATTGACTTGGGACTTCCTCCATTTATAGAACGGGTTATTACCTCCGCAGAAGATGAAAATGCAGATGCTGTTATTTTTGAAATAGACACATTTGGTGGTCGAGTAGATGCAGCTACTCAAATAAAAGATGCTCTTCTAGATGCCAACCTGTTAACAGTTGCATTTATTAACCGCCGCGCAATTTCTGCGGGAGCATTGATTTCCCTTTCCTGTGAAAAAATATTTATGACCGGAGGTGGCACAATTGGGGCTGCGACAGCAGTGGATATGTCTGGGAAAAAAGGTTCAGAGAAAGTCATAAGTTATATGCGGGAAGAAATGGCATCTACTGCTGAAAATAGAGAAAGAAATGTATATATTGCTAAAGGAATGGTGGATGAAGACTTATCTTTTACCCATTTAGTAGTAAATGGAGATTCTGTTTTAGTTGATGACATGGAAGGCAGAAAAGAAGGAAAACTTATTACTCTGACTACGGAACAGGCGATCAAATATAATATGGCAGATGGTGAGGTTGAGACTTTGGAAGGCGTAATAAAAATACTTGATTTAGAGGGTGCGGAAATTAGAAATGCATCCATAAACTGGTCCGAGAATATTGTACGGTTTTTAACCGATCCCGTGGTAGCGTCATTACTCATGACATTTGGTTTTTTGGGTATTCTTTTTGAACTTCAAAGCCCGGGATGGGGAATCCCCGGCACCTTTGGCGCTATTTGTCTCGCATTATCACTGGGAGCGTCAACTATTGCAGAGCTTGCAACAATGACTGATCTACTGATTATTATGGTAGGTTTGATCCTGCTGTTAGTAGAAGGATTTCTAATCCCTGGTTTTGGGATTGCCGGTATTGCGGGAATTGCAGTATTGTTATGGGGACTTTATGAACTGTTGATTCCTGATATACCGGTTTCTCATGATGTATATTCTCGTG
>CAZBBE010000006.1:0-25899 GCA_964489755.1 uncultured bacterium
TGTATAGGTTACCTTTGTTTTACCCTTTTCAAGAGTGGTAACGTTCCATCTTCCCCCTGCATTAATAAGGCGTACATAATTTTTCCTTTCCGGCACCTTTATTTCATCATATGCGGTAAAGGTATAGGTATACTCATTGTCTGTTATATTAGAAACATATCGGACAATATAATCCCGACCGGAAAACGGAAAGGGCATATCCAGACTGATATGTACAACATCCGCATCCAAAATAGCTGTATCCTCGATCCGTTTAAATACATTCGGATAATTTCCTTTATCTTCAATGATACTTGCTATTTTCTTAATGTCAAAAGGTAAAACTTTTTCCGCCTGGCACCATTGAATATCATCTTTCATCGTCCAACCTACCCACACATCCGATTCTTGGAGAATATTCCAATCATTTAGATGGTCTGGCACAACTAAACGTGCAGAAAAACCATAACTTATGATAGTAAATGAAACTGATAAAATAAATTTAAAACTCAAAACAAATTTATTGTTGATCTAAAAAGGTTTTATAAACAAAGGAACAATCAGATTTTATCTTCTCTTCAGATAGTCCAAATTTTTCCAGATCATATGTGTGTTTACTTTTGAAATTACGCTGGCTTATTGCTGTTTCCCTGATAGAATTTAATAATTCTTCATTTGGTTCGTGTTTTACAAAATTCAATATATCAGTCATCAATCCTTCGAAATTATTCATCATTCGATCATAAGGTATTACCATCACTTTCTCCTTATCTATTCTATCATTCATCCAATCATCATGAAACCTGACAAGCAATTCTACTAATGCTTTATATAACCTCTGAATATAGCGCTTACGCATTTCATCCGGTAAAGACCAAAATCCAAATCTTTTATCCAGAACACCGGTTACCAAGCTTAAACCGGACGGAATAACATTTAACGGATCCCGAACCATGTAGAGGATTTTAGCATCAGGAAAATGTTTTTGAAATCTTGGAGTGTTTGCACTTATTGAAAATAGTTTCCCAATAATACGATCTTTTTTTGTAGAAATGAGCCGTCTTTTCCATAGTGATGCAAGCCAATCAAAATCCCTGGTTGATGTATCTCGCTGGTGGGGGTCAAACCAATGGAATACATCCTTTTCTGACCACGCCAGGATAAATCCGTAAAGGAAAAAACCGTCCAAATATCGAAACAAAATGGAGACATCGTCAGTTTCCACGGACTGTAGACTGGTTTTATGGGCTGCAGTTGAGTGATGCCTGGTAGGACTGATACGTTCCAAAATAGGCAGCAAAGGTTTTATGAGTTTTTGTAGTGTGAGTGAAGGATATAGCAATTGCCATAGTTCAGCACTACCACCAATTTTATTCCTCACCAGAAAACGATGAAGGAAGGTTGTTCCGGATCTTGGGTTACCTACAATCACCAATGGATTTGTTAATTTTCTTTTGTAAAGAGAAGGCCAAAATAAGTTATCCAGAATCATCCCGATACCGACAATTAACCGTAATATCCCGATCAGAATCCCGGAAATGATAGGGCTGATCCATGTGCCAAAGGTCTTCCCCAGTGTAAGATAAACTTTAAGTACTCGATTAAGAAATAAAATCGTCAAGAGAATATATTCTAAATGTAAATTATATTGATTGATTGAAAAGAAAAAAGTTAACTTTTTTATTCAATTTACATCTATACAAAATATCTGAAAGGGAAATAATGAATTATACATGGACTTTCATCTTGTTTCAACTATCTTTCATTCTGCTCAAAGCAGATGTATACGAAGGTTATGTCATATTCACTCCCGGCCAAGGTGGTGGAGGTGGGGGTGGCAATTCTACAACTTATCTTATGGACCATAACAGTAATGAGGTTCATTCATGGTCACACAATCGCCCTCCCGCGAGTATGCCTTATCTTTTTTCTGATAGTACCATTATCTACCCTTACCGAGTTCCCAATCCTTCTATGAATTCCGGTGGTGTCGGTGGGGGAATCAGTAAACTATCTTGGGATGGGTCAACTTTGTGGGACTACCAATTTGCTAATGACACATATCAGCACCATCACGATGTGGAACCACTTCCAGATGGGCATGTCCTTATTATCGTATGGGAAAGAAAGACAGATACAGAAGCTTATGCTATGGGGAGAGAAACCATAAATAATCCCCTGAATCAGATGTGGTCCGAAGCTGTTCTGGAACTGGATCCGGAAACAGGAAACATTGCCTGGGAGTGGCATCTCTGGGATCATTTATGCCAGGATATCAGTTCAAGTTATCCAAATTATGTTACGGTCTCGGAGCATCCTGAATTATTTGACATAAACAATGGAAGCGTCGGCAGCAGTGGGGGACCGGGAGGTCCCAATGCGGATTGGATGCATATTAATGCCATTTCCTATAATGCTGAATTAGATCATATTATCCTTTCTTCCCGTCATCAGGATGAAATATTCATTATTGACCATAGCACAACCACAGAAGAAGCTGGTGGACACAACGGTGGAAATTCAGGAATGGGGGGTGATTTTTTATACAGATGGGGAAATCCCCAAAATTATGACCGGGGCAATAATTCGGATCATATTTTAGATGCACAGCATGGGGTCAACTGGATTCCATCCGGATATCCCGGTGAGGGTAATTTAATTCTGTTTAACAATGGTCATACCAACAACGCCTCGGCTGTTTTGGAATTTGTACCACCACTGAATTTAGGTGGAACATACGATATTTCTCCAAACGAGCCCTTTGGTCCGGAAAACCCTGTTTGGACCTATGCTCCGGGAAACAGTTTACATTCTGATGTACAAAGTGGAGCATTTCGACAGCCCAACGGAAATACACTCATTACTGAAGCGATTGATGCTTATATATTTGAGATTAATCCTGAAGGAGATGTACTATGGAGTTATAACCATCCAGGATTTGATTATATGATTGCTCGTGCCCAGAAATACGGACTGGATTATTTTGACCAGAACAGTGAAATTACACTGACAGTTGATTTTTTCTCCGAATGGAATATGGTTGGGCTTCCTCTCATTGTTGAAAACTCCCAGCCCGTGAGTCTATTCCCTGATGCATTAGAAGGAACACTGTACTCTTTCTCCGATGGGTATATTCAGGAAGATGAACTATCAGTAGGAAACGGCTATTGGCTCAGATTTTCTCAATCTGGAATGATACAGATTACGGGTGAGCCTGTCAATGAGTTTGCAATTTCACTGAACACAGACTGGAATTTAATTTCCGGAATTTCCTATCTTGTTTCCATCACTTCAATTTCTGATCCCCAAAATCTAATAGTTCCCGGAACCATTTACGGATTTGAGGAAACGTATGTGAATGTGGATGAACTGATCCCGGGAAAAGGGTATTGGCTTAGAAGTACAGGGGAAGGTGAGATTATGTTATCCATATCTGGACAAACAACAACCAGGATGATTGCCGAACAGAAACCGGTTGGTGCGAATACAATAGTGTTTGGTAATCAGACACTTTATTTCGGTATGGAAGTTCAAGAAGAAAATAAATTAAGTTTCAGCCTCCCGCCCAAACCACGCAATGGAGCCTTTGACATTCGCTTTTCCGGTGACACTAAATTTTGTGGGATGAATGATTGTGTGATTGAAGTAATGGGTGATGGACAACCTCTGGTGGTTGAGTGTGATATTAAAGATGGGGAAAGATGGGAAATAGTTGATAAAAACGGCAATATTGTAAAGTGTTGGGCTGTACAGGTTTTGGAGTTGAGTGGTAATTCAGAAATGTTTGTATTAAGAAAATCTGTAGTCCCTATTTCTCCGCACACCTTTTCCCTGAGTCCAGCCTATCCAAATCCCTTCAATGCTACTACAACCATCCGTTTTTCTGTTATAGAGACAGGCCATGCCACGTCTCTACAGATATATGACATCACCGGTAAACTGGTAGAAAGGCTTATGGATAAAAAACTCCCTGTTGGAAACCATATAGTGCAATGGAATGCTGGCCAATTTTCTAGCGGGGTATATTTTTTAAAAATGGATGCAGGAAGTTTTTCACAAATTCAAAAATTGATGTTCATAGAATAAATCGTTTAAACGGATATAAATTCAATTTTTTCTAAGCCCATGAATATTCATGGGTGACACAAAATGCTTCCATAAAACCGGTGAATCGGTCTACCTTTAATTTGTAAAATATTTTTAGATAAATCAACCATCCCAGATTATACTTGTTAAGGAATATTTAACCCTGTTAAATTGTCTAATTATTGAATAATCATTAATTGGGAAAAATTAACATGGAAAAAATATTTTTACTTGTATTAACCATTTCTTTTTTGTTTGCTGAAGAAAAGGTAATTGTTGGCAATAATAACTTTGGTGTTCAACTTATTTCTTCAAATATAAATAGAACCATTCTGGAATTTAACGGAGGAGATTTCACTAAATCCTCCATCATAATTGAAGGGAAAGAGTTTTTCCACTTGAACTTCCAGGGAGAACCCACACTCCTTGTAAAGGGAAATCCTCAATTGCCTAAGATGGTGCGAAGTATCATCATTTCTGACAACGCCAAAATGAAGTTAAAAATTCTCGAAACAGAATATGCTGAATTTGATTTAACTGTGGCACCATCAAAAGGAAGTATCACCAGGGACATCAATCCGGAAACGATACCTTACACCTTTTCCGATGTCTACAAAACCAATGAATTTTATCCCCAGACTGTTGGTGTATTAAGCGATCCCTACATCATGAGGGACATCCGGGGAATGACCGTTACAGCTTACCCTTTCCGATACAATCCTATTTCCAATATACTGAGAGTCTATACAAAAATTGTAGTGGAAATCATTGAAAATGGTGTGGATGACCAGAATGTTAAAACCCGTCAAACCGAAGGTATCAATAAACACTTTTCCCAATTATATTCTGAGCATTTCATCAATTATGACATGATACGATATGATACCGTTGAGGAACGGGGACGGATGATCGTCATTGCTTACGGAGACTTTATGGGTGCGGTACAACCTTATGTGGACTGGAAAAACCAGAAGGGAATCCAAACCGATTTATATGACGTCTATGAAATGGGAGCAAATTCAACTGGGATAAAAAACTTTATTCAAGCAGAATATGATTCTGATACGGACCTCTGTTTTGTACAACTTGTAGGCGACCATGCACAGGTACCGACTATCATGGTGTCCAATGGAGGCGGAGGGGGCTCAGACCCCAGTTTTGCTCTTCTAGAGGGGAATGATTCCTATCCGGAAATATTTGTAGGAAGATTTTCTGCTTCGAGTTTGGCTCACGTTCAGACACAGGTTGAAAGAACAATTCATTATGAACGAGATATAACCGGAGGATCGTGGCTTCACAAAGGATCGGGGATTGCCTCAAATCAGGGCCCCGGAGATGATGGTGAATACGATAATCAACACTCAGATGAAATCCGTGAAAAATTATTAAACTACAACTATACCGAGATTGATCAGATTTACGATCCCAGCGGAACGGATCAGCAGGGGATTAATGCAATCAATGAAGGGCGTGGAATCATTAACTATACTGGTCATGGATCAGAAACATCCTGGGGAAATGGGGCTTCTCTTAATAATTCTCAAGTCAATAGTTTGACAAATGACTGGATGCTGCCACACGTCATTTCCGTAGGGTGTGTGAACGGAGCCTTTGAAAATACAACCTGCTTTGGGGAAACATGGCTGCGGGCAACGAATAACTCAAACGGTGATCCAACGGGAGCCGTGGCTTTTTATGCCTCCACAGTGAATCAATACTGGAATGAACCCATGCGTGCCCAGGATCACGCTATGGATATTCTCGTAGGACATAATTACTCTAACAATCAGCCTTTGGATAAAAAATTCACTATGGGAGGCCTCTGGTACAACGGCTCCTGCAACATGATGGATGTGTATGGACAATCTGGGATTGATATGTTTCTTACCTGGATTATTTTTGGCGACGCATCTTTGGATATCCGCTCCGACATACCTTCTCCGATTTCCTCTTCCCATTCCGGAACTTTATTTATTGGCGATGAAGGATATGAGGTTATCACCAATGTCCCTGATGTTTTGGTTGCCATTTCGGATAACGGAATTTTGATAGGTTCGGGATACACTGATGAATTTGGTGATATTGTAATTGTTTTATCACCTCCACCGAATGAACCAGCGGAATTGACCCTGACTATCACAGGATACAACAGACTAACCAAAGTTGAACCCATCTCAGTCATCGCTCCAAGTGGACCTTTTCTTGTTGTGTCTGACTATTCCGCGAGCACCAATGATGATGATGTTATCGAATTTGGTGAAGAGGCGAACCTCTCGGTTACATTGGAAAACATAGGTATAGAAACCGCCACAAATGTCATGGTTTACTTTTCCTCAGATGATGAATACATTGAAATTGAAGATGGTTCTGCATCTTTTGGGAATGTTGCTCCCAGTTCAACTGCGACGGTTTCTTCTGCCTGTACATTTTCAGTTTCCACAGAGGTTCCGGATGAACACCATTTTCAACTTTTAGCAAATATTCAGTCTTCCGGAGAAACATGGGAAGAAACAATATCCTTAACAGCCTACGCACCTGTCATTTCTATTGGTGGATTTTCTGTAATAAATGATGATAACGGGAATGGAAATCTCGATCCTGGAGAAACTGCAGATCTCAATGTGACACTTAGTAATGCAGGAGGAGCCGATGCTCAGAATATCAACGCATTTCTTTCGTGCGACAATCCGAACATTACCATTACTGAAAATCAGGATTATCTTAGTGAAATGGAGGATAATTCCACCGGAGTTGTTTCTTATACGGTTTCTGCATCCTCAAATATTCCACTGGGAGAAGGAGTTGTTTTTGATTTGGCAGTTACCGCTGATAATGATTATACAAACACCAGTTCCTTCATCGTGACTGTTGGATTAGCTCTTGAAGATTTTGAAAGCGGTGGATTCACCTCTTATCCGTGGGAATTTTCCGGATACAACATTCAATGGCCCGGGATAGATCCCGTGGAGGACTACACCATTGTTGATACACTTCCCAATGTAGAATGGGGATTGGATTCAAACGAAAACTACAGCGGATCATTCAGCGCAAGGTCAGCAGGGATCACACACAATCAAGCTTCCATTATGCATATAACAATGGATGTGATCGATGATAATGAGATCAGTTTTTATTACCGTGTAGCATGTGAATATAGTCCCACCGGAGATTTTTTCTATGACGGTCTCATTTTTTCGATAGACGGTGATATTGTTGAATATTACCAGCCCACAGGCACCGGTCAGTCGCCCTGGACTCACGCTTCCTATCCTGTTACTTCAGGACTACACACATTTTCATGGGCGTATGTGAAAGACGGCGGTGACGGAAGTACCTTTATTGATGAAGATGCGGCCTATGTTGATTATATCATCTTTCCAGCCTCTACTTCTTCCGGACCATCTGAGCTTCAAGTTACTGTAGAATATATGGCAGACTGGAACATAGTAGGTCTTCCGGTAAATTTGGAAGACACCCATTATGAATTCCTATTCACTGATGCCATTCCGTTTACTTTATATTCATATGATGATGGTTATGAATTGGAAACTGATTTAGAACCGGGAACCGGTTATTTGCTCAGATTTGCTCAAAGCGGAAACAGTGTTATAACAGGATTACCCATTGACAACCTTACTCTTTCCCTTACAGAAGGGTGGAATCTTATTTCCGGAATTTCCTATTCATTGGATATAAACGCAATCATTGATCCTGACAATCTCATCATTCCCGGTACGGTTTATGGATTTGAAGAAGGAGGATACGCATTGGTGGAAACTATAGACCCCGGATACGGTTATTGGCTCAGGAGTTCCGGTAATGGCGAAATTACCCTGTCTTCATCGGCTCCTGCTGGAAGGGTCAGAACATTTCAGACACCTGTAAATGCAAATACACTGGTATTGAATAACATAACATTATTTTTCGGTATAGATATTCCTTTAGAAGAGCAATTCAGTTACAGTCTGCCTCCAAAACCACCACCAGAAGCTTTTGATGCACGGTTTAAGGATGGCTGGAAACTTGTTAAAGATTATGGTGAAATAGAAGTGATGACCACCAGTGAATTTCTGAATTTTTTTTATGATATTAAGGTTGAAGAGGGTAAACATCATAGCTGGGTACTTACATCAGATAACGGAAAAGAGCACCTTCTTGAAGGCACAGGTGAGATAAATGTGCACTCAGCTGACAGGTTCACTTTGGAGAAAAAGGAAATTATACCGATAGAATACACACTACATCAAAACTTCCCAAACCCTTTCAACCCAATCACTACCCTTAGATACGATTTACCATCGGATGCTTTTGTAACACTCACTGTTTTTGACTTGCTTGGCATAGAGATAAACCAACTGGTTAACGCCACTCAGGATGCAGGATTCAAGTCTGTCCAGTGGGATGGGTCAGACAGCATGGGTAGACCTGTAAGTGCTGGAGTTTATATGTACAGAATAGAGACTGGTAACTTTATTCAGACTAAGAAGATGGTGTTGTTGAAGTAGTTTACCCCAAAGGGATAGAATTTGAGCAAAGAGGCTAAAATGGGGTTATTAAGTAAACTATTTGAGAAGAGGAATGAGCACTTAAGTGTTATCAAATAAAATCAATTTAAAAGAGAAATTATCAAAGTTCTCTGAATACTGGTCTCCGCGAATAATCGCAGAAATGAATGACTATCAGTTTAAGCTTGCAAAAATAAAAGGCGAGTTTATTTGGCACGACCATAAAGATACAGATGAAGTCTTTATAGTAATTGAAGGTACGATGAGCATTAAGTTACGAAACGGTATAGTAGACTTATCTGAAGGAGAAATGTGTGTTGTGCCAAAAGGAGTTGAACATAAGACTTATGCAGAAAATGAATGTAAAGTTATGCTTGTTGAGCCCAGAGGTGTCATAAACACGGGTGACGCAGGCGGTGAACTTACTGCGACCAATGGTGTTTGGGTATAACTCTGTAGAAACTATAATAAAACGCTTCAGGCACAATTCAGCCACACCCAGCTGGCTTTATATTTTCTCCAACTCTTTGTAAAAAAGTGGGAGAAGGGTAATATACAGAATTGTTATAAATCTTTTCTCATGAAATAAAAACAACCCCGAAGGATATCAATCCATATATTGGAATTGAGATTTTAAATAGTCTAATTTCTCACTCCCAGTTCAAACACTGAGGATACAGTGGATGCAATTTAAAATATAGTCTTGAGGAAAATTCATGAAATTTGATACGAAAATTGTCAGATCCGGGATTAAACCTGATCCCACAACCGGAGCTATTGTTCCCCCCATTTACCAGACAGCTACATATGTATTACCGGAAATTGGCAGGGATTTGGGCTTTGATTATACCCGGTCTTCCAACCCTACCCGGGAAATTCTGGAAAACAATTTAGCTGGAATAGAAGGTGGAAAATTCGGAACATGTTTTGCTAGCGGGATGTCCGCAGTAGACAGCGTGATGAAATTGCTAAAAAAGGGCGACCATGTAGTATGCTCTGATGATGTGTATGGCGGAGTATCACGGCATTTTAATAATATTCTAGTGAATTACGGATTGTCATTTACTTATGTGGATTCGTCCAATCCGGAAAATGTAGAAAATGCCATCACATCTGTGACTAAACTCCTTTGGGTGGAAACACCAACAAATCCCTTACTCAAAGTCACTGATTTGAATGCCATGTCACAGATTGCAAAAAATCATGGAATTTTATTTGGTGTGGACTCCACCTTCGCCACACCAGTTTTTCTGCGTCCTTTTGAATTTGGTGCTGATATTGTCATGCACAGTACTACAAAATATATCAGTGGTCATAACCAGATCATTGGGGGAATTATCATCACCAATGATAAAGAAATACATGAGCAAATGAAGTACGTCCAGAAGACGATTGGCGCTGTTCCCAGCCCCTTTGACTGCTGGCTTACTCTTTTAGGTGTCAAAACCCTACATCTTAGAATGGAACGTCATGCTTCCAATGCCCAGGCAGTAGCGGAATTTTTGGAGTCACACCCGCAGGTTGAAAAAATTACCTATCCGGGATTACCGTCCCACCCACAGTATTTAATCGCCAAAGAACAAATGGATGGGTTCAGTGGAATGATTTCCTTTGAATTGAAAGATGGAATTCCAGCAGGAAAAACATTGATGAATTCTGTGAAACTATGTTCGCTGGCTGAAAGTCTGGGGGCGGTGGAAACCATGATCACCCATCCCGCTACCATGACTCATGTGGATGTGCCGGAAGAGGAACGCCACTCCCGGGGACTCACTGATGGACTGGTTCGAATCTCAGTGGGGATTGAAGATGTGGATGACATAATTGACGATCTGAAACAAGCATTGGAAAAGTGTTGATATTTTTCGTAAAAAATGAAAAATAACATTAAAATAGATACTAAACTTATCCACTCCGGTGAGCCAAAACCAAAGATAGGCGGAGCAGTTTCCATACCCATTTTCCAATCCGCCATGTACGAATACACGGGGGAAAATAGTTATCATGATATAAAATATATTCGCCTAAACAACACACCAAATCACATTGCAATACAGGAAAAACTGGCAGCCTTGGAAAATGCGGAATCATCCCTGGTTACAGCCAGTGGGATGGCGGCAATCACAGCATCACTTCTCACCTTCCTTGGGCAGGAAGATCATTTTCTGGTGCAGGATACACTCTATGGTGGTACTCATACTTTTGTCAATCACGAAATTGAAAAGTGGGGGATTAAATTTGATTTTATTGATGGAACTTCTTCAGATTCATGGGAGGAGAAACTTCGTCCACAGACAAAAGCCATTTACGTTGAATCCATGACCAATCCCCTATTACAGGTTACGGACCTGAGGGCGGTAGCAGAGTTTGCCAAAAAACACAACCTAATATCCATTGTAGATAACACATTTCCCTCACCCATAAATTTCCGTCCCGCAGAATGGGACTTTGATTTATCATGCCACAGCTGTACAAAGTATTTAAACGGTCATTCTGATATTGTAGCCGGATGTGTCATTGGTTCAACTGAACTCATTGGAAAGATAACTCAGCAGCTAAATCATTTAGGAGGAACTTTGGACCCTCATGCATGTTTTCTTTTGCACCGGGGAGTAAAAACTCTTTCCCTGCGGATGACTCGCCATAACAAAAGCGCTCTCAAAATAGCACAATTCCTTGAAAGGCATCCAGCGGTAGAACGGGTAAATTATCCCGGTCTTGAGACGAATCCTCACTATAAAAGGGCAAAAGAACTCTTTGACGGATTCAGCGGAATGCTCAGTTTTGAGTTAAAAGGAGGGCTGGAATCCGCTAATCAATTTTTAAAAAAAGTAACACTATTAGTAATTGCTCCAAGCTTGGGCGGGGTTGAATCGCTTGTTACTCTTCCGGCAACTACTTCCCATTCAGGAATGAGTCAGGAAGAACGCCAAAGAATTGGAATTTCTGATAGTCTGGTAAGAATGTCAATTGGGATTGAGGATAGAGACGACCTCATCGCTGATTTAGAACAAGCTTTGAGTTAACACAGAGTAAGAGAGGTGGAATTCCACTTGCCACAGGTTCATCAGAATACACTATGCATTATATTAAAAAGTGTTTGATTGTATTTATAATTTCCCTCAATCAATCTTTTCTTTTCAGTCAAATGAGTCAAACAATGAAAGTTTTTCTATGGAGTCCTTAAATCAGGCACTCAGTGAATTTGAACTGTCGGATGAATTATGATGAGTTCAGAACCTCCTCCCTGGATTGGTGCGGGATAATCTTGACCATGGCATATTAGATCAATACATACAATGTGCTGGTCATTAAAATCATCATAAATAATCCAGATGAGAACAGCATCAACGAAACCGCCTGGGGATTAATCTAATCAAACTATTAAGAAATAATATGCGATTAAACTTGATAATTTTATCGATTTTAACTTCGATGCTTCTATGTCAAATAACAACAAATGGAAATATTACTATGGATCCTAAAAATAAAACTGATAAAGAATGGAAAGAGTCTTTGTCATCTGAATCATACAATGTCCTTCGTAAAAAAGGGACCGAACCTCCCGGGACTGGAAAATATTATCATCATGATGATGACGGAATCTATTATTGTATGGGTTGCGGGAATCCTTTGTTTGATTCAAATACCAAATATGATTCAGGATCAGGTTGGCCCAGTTTTTGGAAGCCTGTTGACACATCTGCTCTAACGGAATCCGACGATTTCAGCCTGTTTATGCGACGAACAGAAATTCAATGCTCAAAATGCGGTGGTCATTTAGGACATATATTTGAGGACGGACCCCAGCCTACAGGAATGAGATATTGCATTAACAGCTCGGCACTACAATTCAAAAAAATATCTGATAAAGAATAGTGGTCCATTTCCAAAGTAAATATTACTCATGCCTAAACTCAGACAATTTCTAATTCTATCATCCTTAATCTCTCAAATCATGGGAATTTCGATCTCCGGATTTATTCGTGACAACAGCACAGGAGAACCTTTATCCTACACAAATGTTGTTATATTAGAAAATCAAATGGGGACATCCACAGATGTAACTGGATATTTTATTTTACCGAAAGCTCCCAGCGGAAATTACACATTGAGAATAATGATGATTGGATACAAAACCATTGAGAAAAAAATAGGAGTCTCTACAGAAAATATTCGCATGGATTTTGAATTAGAACCTGCAGCGATAGGGATGGAACAAGTGACAGTGTCTGCTGAAAGGATGAGATTTGAAAACCGGGTGGATGTTAGCAGAATAAATTTGACCAATCAGGAGATTCGCAAAGCTCCTGCTTTCATAGAAGCGGATGTTTTTCGAACTCTTCAGTTGCTTCCCAGCGTTAGCGCCAGTAATGATTTTAATGCTGCTTTGATTGTTAGAGGGGGGAGCCCCGATGAAAACCTGATTTTACTAGATGGAGCGGAAGTCTATAATCCCTATCATATTGGTGGTGTTTTTTCTACTTTCAATGCGGACATGATTTCCGATATTGAGTTTCTGGCAGGGGGATTCCCTGCACAATATGGCGGAAAACTATCCTCAGTTTTGAAAATTACTGCACGGGAAGGGGACTCAAAAAATGGAAGGTTGGCTGATTCCAACCCAATAAAAAAATACTGGGATTACAGTAAAGTGAGCGGTGATATCAGCCTGTTATCATCCAAAATTCTGGCTGAAGGACCGCTTTTTAATGGTTCGTGGATGCTTTCAGGGAGGAGAACATATTTTGACCAGTTTGTGAACCTGTATTACAAATTCAGAGATGAAGAATCGCCTTTTAATTACTATTTTTGGGATACCCATATAAAATTTAAAACATCTCCCAATAAAAATAATCAATTTATTTACAGCCAATTCTCTGGAAAGGATGATCTGTTTTTATCCCTAGGGGGAGGGGATTTCCCTGGAATCGATTTTTCATGGAATTGGGGAAATTCAACAAAAAGCCTGATCTGGAAATACATTCCAAACTCTCACTATTTTATTGAAAATAATCTTTCAAAGACTGATTACAGATTCAATGTGGATTTTTCGGTTGATTTTAATCCTGACACCACTTTAGATGATAGTACCGGTGTATCGGATGCAGACTTATCATTTGATATTGACAATATTGTACAGGATATAGGTTTTGATCAGAATCTAAGTTATTTTTTTTCAGATGAGTTCAATATAAAAGTTGGTTGGCAGTATAAAGTTCTTTACATGGACTATAATGAGAGTTTTGCAGGGATTAACAGAGTTAATTTGAATTCAGAACCATCAATCACTAGTTTGTATTCAAATAGTATATGGCACCCGATAGCAAAACTGCATATAAATACGGGTGTTAGATTATCAAAATTTAGTCAATACGATGATTATTTAGTTAATCCCCGAATAGGTATAAAATATAGTCCCGTACCGGATTTAGCCCTGAAAGCAAGTTGGGGGGAATATTCTCAATTTTTGTACACCATCAATCAAGAAGATGAATTATTAAGAATAGTTGATTTCTGGCAGCCTATTCCTGAAGGAGAAAAACCCCAGCAATCTGAACATTTTATTATTGGAAGTGAATACTGGATTTCCGAAGGTAACATTTTTTCTGTTGAAGCCTATTTTAAACAATATTCACATATTTATGACCTGAATCCAAAAGCGGATGGAAGTGATATTAAAGGGACTTTGGCCTTAGCAGGAATTGGGGAATCCTACGGGCTAGAATTGTTGTATAGGTTACGTTTAGATAAAGTATCGGGATGGATCAGTTATGCCTATTCAAGGATTAAAAGAGAAGTTGATTTAAACTCCGATGGGATTATTTGGGAATCCAAGGAAATTTATCCAGCAAAATATGATAAGCCCCATACATTTAATTCTGTACTTAGTTATCGTTTGTCAGAAAAAAACGAAATTGGGTTAAGCTGTATTTTTAGCAGTGGACAGACATACACCCCTGTTGTAGGAAAAGTACATCAGGCAGGAACTGAGTACTATGGCAGTTTAGAAAATCCATATAGGTATTTCGGGAATGTCTATGGCGGAAGAAATAGTGGACGATATCCTGATTATTTTAGAATAGATTTGAGTCTGATAAGAAAGTCAAATTTGTGGGGACTCACCGGAAAATGGAAATTTCAGATAGTTAATTTGACCAATCATTATAATGTACTGTTATATAATTGGAATCATGAGGCATCACCTTCACAGGTATCAGCCTATAGCATGTTTCCCATTCTTCTCACCTTCGGATGGGAGTTTAACATTTAAATGCGCAACAAAATTATTTTAATTCTTGCGGTGGTTTTATTCATAAATTGTTGTGAAAAGGAACTGGACATCCGTGATTTTTCTGATGACTTCTCCTTTTATCAGTCTGAACTCCGAATTGAAGCGCTCATCCTTCCTTCTCAAAATACAGCGATTGTTAGGATTGACCGTTCTGTTCCGCTGGATGAGGCAGACCTGTATAATTGTGAAGATGATGATCTGGACTGGAATTACTACTATTGCAATTCTGATTCTATTTCTTATGAATCAAAGAGCGAATGTTTAGAGGCATGTGGGGATGAGCCTGATTGTATCTTACATTTATTTTCATGTAAAGTTGAGGAGGAAGATTGTGAGGATTGCAACTGGCCTTTCGATACGCTAAAGACATATCCAACGAAAACAGAATGTCGTCTCAGTGAATGTCCGGGAGTATGCGTGACAGATGATGTCGGAGAAGATGGAATGCAAGCATATGACTCAAATGACGATGGTGACTTCAATGATATTGGATTTGTAGGAGATATTGCGCCTGATGACGGAGAGGGTGATGGCATCCCGGGCTGTAATGAACCGGAGGTGGATGAATATGACGAAATATTACCCTATATACATTTAGACAGCCTCTGTACAGTTAGAATTACGCATGAAACTGGAACCTGTAATTTTATTTTTAAGGAAGATGCGGGGATTATATTTGAAGGGACAGAAAAACACGGCGT
This sequence comes from uncultured bacterium, assembly GCA_964489755.1. Lineage (GTDB taxonomy): Bacteria > Fidelibacterota > Marinisomatia > Marinisomatales > AB-629-J13 > AB-629-J13. Next base: position 15,567 of record CAZBBE010000006.1, read on the forward strand.
TAAAATTGATGATATTCGTATCGATTCATACGCCGCATGGATTCCCGATTCAAATGATTGCAATATTGAGTTCAATCAATATGGCACAGAATATCAGTTCTCATGTGAATGTTCCGAAGGTTCTGGGTATGAATATTATGGAGAAATAACCGCCAGGGATACTATCCGCCGTCCGGTGATTTTTTATTCTGATTCTTCAGAGGCAGACATCATTTCTTGTGCGGACACAGTGGGCGTGTATAGTTGCCTTGAATCATATCACAATAGTGACACCTTATATTTTGAAGAAAATGATCCTTTAGCAAAAATTAACTATGCTTCCCTTTTCGAAACCAATAGATATCAAACCGTTCAATATATCTACGATGAATTAAATGATCGATATGTTTATGTTCATGGTCACCCAGATGGCGGGACTGACAGCGGTGGTAATTTTGTGAACGACGAACTCTGTTTAATGTTCGAATCGGTAGTGGCAGAGAATTATGATGATGCAAATAAATTCAAATATGATATTTACACCTTCTCCTTGGGATACGATCATTATTATTTTTTCAGTCTGTTAGACCTTTTGGATCCGGAGCGTACAAATTTAAGGGATCATAATGGAAATCCAGTAATGGGTGCCTTTGGAGCTATGTCTGGTAGAACAAAGTATTTTGAAATAAATCAACAGGAAAACTAATAAAAAACCCCGAAAATAAATTCGGGGTTTTTGGGATGATTAAAAGTACTGTGAACTATCAGATAAATTTCTGTTAGATTATTTATAATAAATCTATAGAGGTTTTACTTTAGTCGCTGCTGGTCCTTTCTCACCTTCGGTAACTTCAAATTCAACATTTTGATTTTCCTTGAGGGTTTTATATCCGTCCATCTGAATATCATTCATATGAACAAATAAATCTCTCCCCCCTCCTTCTGGGGTTATAAAACCATACCCCTTGGAATTGTTGAACCATTTTACCGTTCCATTTATTTTGTCGCTCATTTGTATTTCCTTTGTAAATTATTATTAGTACAATTTATAAATAAACTATTAAGAAGAAGAAAAGATAAATTAATTTGTTTTTGTTGCTACAAAATAAATTCTTATTGGAAATGAAAAAATGAAATTGTCTTATTCTTCATCCCAAATAGCATTTAGTATCTTGTCTTCTAATTTAAAGGTAAATCCTCTCATTGAGATCATATCATTTCTCTCAATATTGTATTTTCCCCCAATCATTAATATTTCTTTTTCTATATCATCTTCATTTTCACAGGTCCATAATTTGTGAAGAGATTTGTTCAATTTATTTTTATCAAATGATTCAATATTGTGTTTATTTGATTTGATTTCCTTGCTCTTATTAAAAAATTCTACGAATTTAATTTCGTAATTCTCCATCCATTTTTTTGCACCTGACATTGGAGCAAGAGTTCCGCTATCATTTAAAACTGTAATTAACTCATTCACACAATAAATGAACGAATAATCAATTATAAATTCCATGGATTGTTTTTTTTGAAAATCAGAAAAGCTATCATTATTCCAGTCTTCTTCTCCAATAAGAAAAACAATTTTTCTCATGATGGATTTTAATTGATCCAACATCCTATAGATATCTTTAGTAATTATTAATTTCGATATATGTTTTTCAAATTCTTTATTATTGAATTGGTCAGCCATTTATATCCTTTATCAATCTGTATTGTATTATAAATATAAAAAATATATTACATTGGTAATGATAAAACTAATCTTTAAATCTTATCTGAGAAAGTAATTATACTGATCTATGAAAAATATTGTTGTATCAACCAACCTGTGAGATAAATAAATCTTGACCTTATTTCAAGATAATATTTTAGTAACATATAAGCGTATCTTTTAGGATATTAAAAGTATTTCTAATTAGTGCCGATTCGAAAAATCATTAATACAGGAATGGTTCCGCTTCACATTTATACGGACCAGATCGAGGAAAAAGCTATGAAGCAGTTGGAAAATGTATCTATGCTCTCGCTTATTCACCATCATGTAGCGGTTATGCCTGACGTTCATTGGGGGCTGGGTGCGACAATTGGTTCTGTGATCCCAACACTGAAAGCTATTATTCCTGCGGCAGTTGGCGTGGATATAGGCTGTGGTATGATGGCGTGTCGCTTAAACCTGAATGCCAATGACCTTCCGGATAATTTATCGGATATCCGTTCCCAGATAGAACAGGCTGTTCCCCATGGAAGAACGGACAATGGTGGTAGAAATGACCGAGGAGCCTGGCATGACACTCGGGATGATATTCTTGCATTCTGGAAAAATATTGATATAAAGAAAAAACTTTCAAAAGTGATTGATCGCCATCCCAAATTGTTCAACAGACGTGTCAATACATTTAATCATTTGGGGACTTTAGGAACAGGGAACCATTTTATTGAAGTCTGTCTGGATGAAAAAGATGCCGTATGGATTATGCTACATTCTGGTTCTCGAGGGATAGGAAATCGTATCGGCACCTATTTCATCAGCTTAGCAAAAAAGGAAGTCCAGCGATGGAATGTTCATTTACCTGATATAGATTTAGCCTATCTCTCAGAAGGATCAGAATACTTCTATGACTACGTGAAAGCAGTGAATTGGGCTCAGGATTTTGCCAAAGCAAACCGAAAGTTCATGATGAAAGCTGTCCTGAAAGCAGTTTCTTTATCATTAGATAAAACAATCCATGCAGTGGAAGAAGCTATCAACTGCCATCACAATTATGTAAAAATGGAGACCCATTATGGTAAAACCGTCTGGCTAACCAGAAAAGGCGCAATTCGTGCCCGGAAAGGTGATCTGGGCATCATCCCAGGTAGCATGGGCACAAAAAGTTATATAGTCCGTGGAAAAGGGAATTCTGAATCTTTCCATTCCTGTTCTCATGGTGCAGGACGGACCATGAGCCGTAAGGCAGCGAAGAAAAAGTTTACTGTAATAGATATGAAAAAACAAACCGCAGGTGTGGAATGCCGTAAAGACAAGGATGTGATTGATGAAATCCCGGAAGCATACAAAAACATTGATGTAGTTATGGAAAACCAGAGTGATTTAGTTGAAATCATCCATACCTTAAAACAGGTGGTGTGTGTAAAAGGATAAAAAGCAATACGTCAAAAAATGATTTTCTTAGGAAATCGAATCCCTGACTTTTTTCAACAGTTCCAAAGTTAAGCGGATTCCTTCCATCTCGGTATGAGTACCACCTTCGTACTCAATTCCCACATAACCATTGTAACCTGTACCTAATACTATTTTCATCATTTTATAATAATCCGTGCCGGTTTCATGTCCGTCTGCATCGAATTCATGACTCTTAGCGCTGACAGCTTTTGCGTAGGGCAAGAGCTCCTGAACCCCCTGATACCGGTCGTACCATTGATCACCTTTAATCCTGAAATTACCAAAGTCAGGCAGCGTACCAACCCGTGGATGGTCCACTTTTTTCATCACCGCTGTCAACCATTGACCATTGGATGATAAACCTCCATGGTTCTCTACAATTGTGTTGATTCCCATGGAATTACCGAATTCTGTCAGCCGTCTTAATCCATCTGCTGCTAATTCAATCTGATCATTGTATGAACCCTCGCTGCGGGCATTTACCCGGATGGAGTGACAATCCAAAAATTTGGCTGCTTCTGCCCATTTATAATGATTTTCAACTGCTTGGATTCTTTGCCCCGTGTCAGGATCACCCAGATTACCCTCGTTGTCACACATGATTAACAGACTTTTCACATTATGATGGTCTGCCCGTGTTTTCATTTCTTTAAGATATTTGGAATTTTTTGCCTTGTCAAAAAAGAAGGTGTTTACATATTCAACTGCCGAAATTTTAAATTTATTTTTTGCGATCGAACAAAAATCAAGATGGTCTATTTCTCCACTTTGTATTGAACGGTGAAGAGACCATTCCGCCAGGGAAATTTTAAATGGCAGAGACTGTTTACACCCGGATAAAAATGTACTATTTATTCCGGTTAAAGCCAATCCGCCGGAAATTACAACGCTATGTTTAAGAAAATCACGTCGATTCAATTTATAGTTTCCGTATGCGAATATTACGGTACCAGATTTCCCCATGATCACCCTGCAGTCCAATCCTGCCTGCTTTTGCTTTTGCAAAAAGGAGCATGGTTTTGAATTTACTTTTAGCGATTAATTCCTTCATGTGGTCACTTTGGTAAATGTATTCGACAACCTTTGTACCATTTAGCCAATGTTCCACATTATTATCCTTCACTTTGATCCGTACCCGATTGAATTCACCTACAGGTTTTACGACACTTGAAGATGCAGCAATGAGGTCATAAAGAGATCCTGCAGAGGTTAATGTATTTTCCCCATTAGTATGGGTTTCGTCATCAAGAACCTGCATTTCAGGAGCGGATTGCCAAATATAGTCCCCCTCTTCGGTTGCGAAATAAAAAATGCCGCTGTTACCACCGGTGGGTACTTTCCATTCCAGCTCAAGCTCAAAGTCTTTATAAATATCTTCACTGATGAGGTCAACACCTTGACCAGGGATGGTTTTTAATGTACCCTCCACGATTACCCAATCATCTGATGGAAATCCTATTTGTTTATATCCTTTTAATCCATTGACTTTTTTTCCATCAAATAGTACAGTCCATTCAGTGGTTGAAGAACATCCAGCGAGTAATATTAAAAATATACTAATCTTTTTCATCCTAAATTCCTTTTGGATTCCATTTACCCCGGGCAACAGCAGGAATGAAAGAATCAATATCCGGGTTTGGAAGTTGAATTGTTTTGTTTTGCTCTGCGCTCATATAGGCTGTCATGAGCAATCGTGTCACTTCCAATCCGTCATCAAAATTTTCCTGTGGGCGTTTCCCCGCTAAAAACGATTCTACCATATGGCGGTTTTCTGCTGTATAACCATAGACGTCAGTTTCACTACTCACCACAGGCATCATTCCCGATTCCGCATTCTGTTTTTCTACCAAATCCTCACCGGAACTTCCGGTTACGTTGCGGGAAAAAAATACTTTTAAATCCGAATCCAGTGTATTTACAAACATGGAATATTCGGGACCAAAAAGCTCCAAGCTGAGGCGGAGTCCTGCTCCCACAAAACACCAGGATGTGGTTGTTTCTACCACTAGTTTATTTCCCTCATTATCCGCATACTCCACCAATGAACGGGCAAAATCTTCAGCCGGTTTGTTTAAATAATCTATTTTACCACCGCTATTTTCAGATAAGATTTCTGCATATTTCGGCTGTTGCCATTTCAGACAGGCAGTGTATGCATTTATACTTATAGGAGTTAGGGAATCTCTGGGTTTCCCAGGCTCTGTGAGCATAAAACGTGCCTCTTCGACCGAGTGGCACATCATATCATTGAGTACACCTCCACCCTGAAGCTCACCTTCCCAGAACCAGGGCATGTGTGGACCGCTGTGTTCTTCTGCCGCTCGTGCCAGGTAAGGCCGTCCGGTGGTTGCTGCTCCACGAGCCCAAATGATCTCTTTTCCACGGGTGACAGAGGGTGCGAAAATCTGGTTCTCTAAATACCCATCTAATAGCTCAACATTCTGTGTAAGTTCTAAAACCTTTTTGGCTTCAGTTACATTACGGCCTAGGGGTTTCTCACAGGTCACACCCGTGAGCTCCCCTTTACCGGAAATAATAGCTTCAGCGATCTCTTCGAAGGTTTCTATCCGGGCAAAATTTGGAGAGCAGACCCAGAGAGCATCAATTCTGGGATCAGCCACCATGTCGGTAATAGAGTTGTAAGTGTTTGCATCACCAACTCCTGAAGACCTTGCCAGTTCAGATGATTCTTCCGCTGATTTCTGTGTACGGGACATAACACCGACAACATCACAATCCCTTACACCGATCAAAGATTGAATATGAAAACGGGTGATGAATCCACCACCAATAAACCCTATTCCCAGCCGGTTGTTACTCATCAAGTTTCATCTTTGATCTGGTTTCTAAACAGCAAGAAAAAGAACAATCCCGTAACCAGGCCAATAGCGGAAAGAGTATACCAGAATCCGGAATAATCAAATATACCAGCCGTAGTATAAATTTCCTGCAGTTTTCCTGAGAGCCAACCGCCTATAACAGGTCCGCCACCCAGAATGATAATTCCAAAAACCGTTTGGGCAGAATGGCGTACATCCTCATCAGCAATTTTATCCACATAGATGAATGCAGCGGCAAAAAAGAAAGCATAACAGAAACCATGGAAAGCCTGGCTAAGAACCATGACCCAGACAGGAAGCATGACAGTGCCGAAAATAGCATATCGTGCGAAATAAGCCAGGACACCGATAAAAATCACTTTTTTAAATCCCAGCCGTTTTAAGAAATATCCCAAGTAGGCCATCGTTAAGATTTCAGCAAACTGCCCTATTGTCATAGCGGGACCGATCTGACTGTCCTTGATACCGATATGGACAAGGAAGGGTCCTGTCTGAAGAAAATAGATCTGGTGGATGATACTCACAGCCAGGCTGGCAAGCACCAAGACGGTAAATGATGAATAATTAAATAATTCAAAAGCTTTCTTAAAAGCCAGTTTTTCCACTGCATCCTGTTTGGGAGGTGTGTGGGGAAGCATGAAACAGAAGACCCCGTACATCATGGAAATAATGCCCGAGAATTTCAATGCGTCAGCCAGTCGGGCTGTAACATTGGGGACTTCAGGACCTGAGATGAAAGGTGGCATCAATTGAAATGATAACTCCTGTTGGAGCCAGATCATGGGAAAAGCCCAACTGGCGACAATCCATCCAATCGTACCCCAGACACGAATCTTGGGGAAGTTCTTCTCCCCGTCTTCAATGTGGGAAAAAGTTATGGAGTTTGAAAGGGCCAAGGTGGGCATGTAGAGTATACTGTATAAAATCGAAAGATATAACCAAGCACTGTAACTGGTCTGGTAGGAAGTGTACCATTTAACCAATCCTCCAGTGAAAACTAAAAATGCCAGGATACGTTCAGTGCTAAAATAGCGGTCAGCAAACTGACCGGCGATAAAGGGCGCTGCAACGGCGCCGATGGAACCGGCTAGCCCAAGGATCATCCCGATCTGTGAACCGCTGAATCCAAGTCCTCCCTCGCTGACAGTAGCAGAAAGATAGCGGGCTGTCACCGGAAGCCAGGCTCCCCACAGAGCGTACTGGAGGAACATCATTGATCCTAGGCGAAAGTTTTTAGTCATAAATTACTCTGAATATGATAGCTTAGATCAATTTTTTATTTACTGGGTCCCATTCCATTCGACGTCCTTGAAGATAAGACTCTGTCGCCATATGACAGGCAACCGCTTCATGGAGTGCCACTTCTATATTACATTTTGGTTGACCACCGTTACGGATTGCATCGAGCCAATCTTTAACATGAAGATGAGTGGTGTCAACCCGTTTTCCTTCGCGATAGGTATAAAGGAGCCCTTTGTTAGCGAAATAGCGGGATGTTGCAGATGTGATACCATCAATTTGTTTGGATCCCGGTGAGTAGGTATAAATGGGATACTGCTGATTAATGATACCGCTTTCAAGACGGTCTTTATATTGGGTGGATTCAGGATCCGCTTTTACTACAAATCCATGGACAGACCCACCACCACTCTGCCCACCCATCTGCATGGTGGCGTCGTGACCCATAATCCGATTACCACGAGAATCATTACTTGATAGTGTTGCGCTATAAAGAACTGTAAGATCTTTTTCTGGATATTCAAAGGTTGCATTCCAGACATCCGGGACGTCCCGTCCATCTTTGTAATAATAAATCCCACCTGATGAGGATGCATATTTTGGAGCACCTATATCCATAATCTGATTTATGGCATCAAAATCATGAGACAGTAGATCACCGGAAAGACCAGTGCCATAATCAAACCAGCAACGCCAGCGGAAAAAACGCTTCAGTGCTTCTTCTCCAAATGGTATCTTGTTCGGAGATGGTTCTTGGAATGTGTCCCAATCAATAGTTTTAGAATTACCCTCGGGATGAATATCCCAGACCCATGCACCCCATGGAGAATTACGGTTTGTAGTTAGCTCAACCAGGTTTATTTTTCCTAATAAGCCCTGTTCAATGATCTGTTTTGCTTTATAGTTTGCTTCTACCTGCCGGTTCTGGTGCCCTAGTTGGAAGGTAATACCTGTTTTTTTTACTGTATCATATACCTTGATCGCTTCATCAAATGTACGGGTGAGACCTTTTTCACAGTAAACGTGTTTCCCTGCTTTAGCAGCAGCTATGGTGATCCGAGAGTGCCAGTGATCCGGTGTGGCAACAATGACCGCATCAATGTCCTTATTCTCTAACAGATCTGTAAAGTGCCGGTATCGGGTTGCAGTGGTGTTTGGTTTTCCACCGGGACGGACCTCATTTTTTGATGCATCAATGCACTGCTCAGCCCGTACATCAAACAGATCACAGACACCCACCAGTGAACAATTTAAATCTTCCTGGGTCATGAACGTTTCGAATTGTTTATCGAGTTTATTATTGCGAGCATTTTCCGCCACGATATCAGTCCATTGTTTTGTGGCAAAACCTGCACCACGAATCAGATGTGATCCACGACCGCCATATCCGATGATCCCTATATTCAGGTGACGGCTGTCTGACAGACCGCTGATAATGGTTGGGGCTGATTTCTCCTGAACAAGATCAGACAATAGATTAGCTTTTTTCAGCGCATCCCTGCGAATCTTCCGCCAGAGATTAACAAGGAATAAACCCAGAATAGGGACAGTTGCCAGTCCCTTTAGTATTTCCCGGCGTTTCATATTTGTTCCGTTTTTTATATTTTTATTATTACTCATTACCTGTCTCCGTTAATTTGATTTTGGATTGGATAATAATCGATCCAAACCAATAACATGACTTGTGGGAAATGAATGAATCACCCACAACGCACACGCTTCAATCAGATTTTTATTCACAATTATATAACTGCCTTCTCCGGGTCTGGAATACTCCAAACCCAAAAGTGGAGGTGCAAATAAATAGTATAAAATAACCAATCCCATCCCGATTAATGTTGTATATCGGCTGAATAACCCTAATAATAATGAAGCACCTACCAGTGTTAATCCCCACATATTCACATAATCTGAAATGCTCAATAGAGTCGGGTTAGAAACAATGGTTTCTGCTAATCCTAAGAACGGCCCCTTTGAGTCTAGAAGATAAGCAGCAGAAGACCAATAAGGATTGATCAGTTTGGATACTCCTTCATATAAAAAATGCCAGCCGATGAGCACACGTAAAGTGACTAAACCATACAACTGGCATTTGTTTTTAATGATTGATGAATCTAAACAACTCATAAATGTTGCACCTCTTTTAAATTAATAAACAGACACATGAAGGAGCAAATCATAAGATTCATCAATGCTTTGAAACAAGATATATTTGAAAACCTTGATGTGCTTCACAACCGTAAGAGGTCGTGTTATCCTTTTGTTATTGATCATACTTTAATTTTGGAAGAGTGAAAAAGGACTTTATACAAAAAATCCCACAACTGTGGAATTTCACCAAAGAGTTCCTATAAATACCCCATTCCCTACTTTTTACAAAGATTAGAAGAATAATTGAAGGTCATTAAATATAATCTGCATATTGATCATAGTAATGATTGAACTCGTTCTGGATTATTTTTTCAGTTAGATTAAACTGCTCCAGTGAATAATGATGGGCCTTCCCCACTCTATTCCGTTTGCTATTTTCAAGCCAGGAAGAGATATCGGATTGGATTTCATTATTAATATCAACTCCTAACCATTTGTAAATCTGGTTTATTGTATTCAATGGATCCTTTACCAAGTCAGTGTAAGCCAAATCCAGAAATTGGTCGGAATCAGTTTCATCCCTGTAAGCTATGGAATTTGTTATAATCTTCCTCACCCAATCCAAGATTTGATTTGCGGTTTCTTGAATACTCACATGGTTGGAATGGATCTGACGGGAAATGACAACCAGACTTGCCATGGATGGTATCACTTCCAACGGATCCCTGTGTAGGTGCACAATTCGCGCATCAGGGTATGTTTTAAAAAGATATTTCAGAAAAAACAGGTGGACGGGTGCCTTTAGCACCCATTGTTTTTTACTAAAATGGTAACCTAAGAACTGCAGTTGCTGTTTGTGATAATCATATGTTTCGGTCATATCGTGGGCTTGGAACCATTCCATATAGGAAGGGATATTTCTGAACATGAAATAAATAATGCTGGTAAAATTCCGCTCCATAAGTCCGTTGCATTCTTCTGGACCATAGGGATTTATTTCATGCGCAATGAAAAATTC
>CAZBBE010000007.1:0-25007 GCA_964489755.1 uncultured bacterium
TTCATTGTGTGTTCTCCTTTTTATTAGGGTTAACACACCAGGAAGGTCTATAAACGAAGAAACCGCCATGGCATCAGGCGGTTCTTAGATTTTTCCCTTTCGGGCCCATCTACCGTTTTTCGTCGGCCTAACCACCGTAGCCTTTTGGCTCGGTTGGCGAATCTGTTTAACAGATCACTCCTGATGTTGGTTGAAGTTAAGGATTTCTATGTAATAATTCTATTCATTTAACCAAAATTTATTGATTCTTCCATACCCATTTTTTACAAATGGCACTATACTCCATTACTGACTACTGAGATTGAGGATTTTACTTTGTAAAACATAGTATGATATAGTAATTAAATTTCATTATGGATTTCAGGATAATAAATAATTAAAAAGCATAATATAATTGATCTTTTTTCAGGTGTGGGTGGATTAAGTGTAGGTTATTTCTTTATCATCACAGTTATTACTAAATTCAAGACCAACTTCCGTTGTATAAAATATTTGCTTTTTTAATCCACAAAATCCAAGTTTTTTTAACCAACTTATAAAATTCCTAGAATAAATACTTAAATTTGTTTCAATATATTTTTTCCCATATTTATTAATCAGTTGCTCATAGCTGTTTCCAATCAAAAAATCGCTAGCTATATTATTGAAAGTCTGAAATTTCGTAGCATTAACACTTTCTAAATGAGATAAATCAATTAAGTTATTAGTTAATAATTCTAAAGATAGATACAATTTTGAAACTTTATCAAATTGTATTGGTCCTTTTATGGTATTTTTAAATAGACTCTTTTGACTTGATTTTGAAAATTTTATAAATTTATTTAATGTATTCTCTTCAGCTGGGATTTTTAATAAACTAGAAAATAATTTTAAAGCTTTAGCCATTTCATTAATAGCTTTTGGTTGAAATTGTTTAACCTTACTGACATACCAATGATTCTCATCTCTTACATAATACTTGCTGTACTGATTTAGTGTATTTATCATTCTAGTATAATTTCTTAATGGAGTATAATACAAAAAGATGATTGCATTGTCAAACAAGACTATTCACATCTTTTTCCCCTGTTTGATGTAAGAGGTGGTAATATCAAAAACACAGGGGGTGCCCCCCAAGGTCTGGGTGGGTGGGGGTGTGATTTAAAATTGTGTCATTTTTGTGTCATTTATTTGGTAACAGATGACCATATTTGACAATCTATGAATAAAAAGAAAACCCTGCTTTATCTCAATAGGCAGGGTTTCTTATCGATGTGTATTTGTCGGAGCGGCGAGATTTGAACTCACGACCCCTTGACCCCCAGTCAAGTGCGCTACCGGGCTGCGCCACGCTCCGTTTTGCAAGAAAACCCTAAGACACAAAATTGATATGGATCATTCATTAATAATTCGAAGAATGTCTTGTAACTCCTGTTTCAATTTTTCCAAAACTTCAGAGTTTGCCCCCGTACTTTTTTTAGAAATTGAAGATTGTTCCAATCCATCAGATATAGAGCCAGGTTCCATTTGTTGCCTGGCACCATCAATAGTGAACTTCTTCTTATATAATAATTCCTTTATTTTGTGAATAATTTCAATATCTTTTTGGCGGTATGTGCGGTTTCCTGCACGATTTTTTGGAGGTTTTAATTGAGTAAATTCAGTCTCCCAATAGCGTAAAACGTATTGTTTTAATCCCGTGATCTTACTGACCTCAGATATGGAATAATATAATTTTTTTATTAGGGGATTATCGGGACTCATTCAATATATTTTATTTTAAACTGTTACTTTAACTTAACGAATAAACAACGTTGTTACAAAGGAATATCTCTGAGTTTAAATAGATCATTATTCTGAAATATTGTATCAGGAACTATTACATTTTTTTTAAGTAGTTCTGATGAAATTCTATCCACTTCGGAAGGACATCTTCAAGCATTGGTTTAGGTGGTAAAAACGCAACTCTCAAATGGTGTACTCCTTCTATTTGTCCAAATCCACTTCCGTTAACTGTGGTTAGTCCTGTGGATTCAAGCAAAGCCATGCAATAATCAAAATCTGATGTATGTATTGGGAGAATCTCAAGCCTCGGAAACAGATACATAGCACCAACTTCACCAAAACACTTCACTCCTTCCATTTCATTAAATGATTGTTTTATAATCAAAGCCTTTTCATATAATTCTTTAAGAACTGCTTCCATTTCCATTTTATATAATTTCCCGGCTGTTGAATTTTCTGGAGGGGGATTTACCATCAAATAAACAAGAATTTGTCCAGAAGTATTTGAACACAGATTGACAGAAGCCTGACGAAAGAGAACCTCGATCAATGATTGATCTGTAGAATTCAATTTTGGTGAATTTCGAATCTCAAGATAACCTCCTCGATGCCCGCATTCGCCGTAAAACCCCTTAGAAACGCTATGTAAACTAAAAAGTGGCACATCTGGTCGATTCCAGACTGCTCGGGCAAAAGAATGGAATTTAGAGCCATATGTGTTATCCTGATAGACTTCATCTGCAATAATGGATATTCCTTTCTCTGAAGCAAAATCAACAACTTCAACCACACTTTCATTATTGAGGACAGAACCGGTTGGATTTCCAGGATTAATAACCACAATCGCACGGATATTCACTCCATCTGTTTCTGCTTGTGAATAACTATCCTCCAAAGCTTTTCGTTTTAATATCCAACCGTTATCCTCATCAGGATAATAATTCACTGGGACTCCATTACATCGCTGAATTGTGGCAGAATATAATGGATATTGCGGTATCGGTATCATAATTCCATCCTGATTGGTTGAGATAAGCAATTCAATTATATTTTTCGCTCCTTCGCTAGCACCATCAGTAAGAAATATAGTGTGTGGATGAGATCGTATACCATTATTTTTCTCTACCTCATCCCGCTTATCGATAAATTCTGCAATTGCTTCCCGTATAAATTCATGACCATTGCTATCGGAATAAGCGCCCATTCCTGTTTCCATATTTCCCCGAATGGTATGGGCATAATCTAAAGCTGTTTCAGAAAATACCGAGGGAGTTTGATGATATTTCTCTTTCAATAATTTGGGAAATTCAAGAAGAGATAACACTTGGCGGTAAAAGGTAAGCGGCGGTTGACCCAATGCCTGAGGATTTCCAATATTACATGGGATGATGGTGCGCCCCAACCTTTTTAATTCTGCCGCTCTTTGGGGAATAGGACCCCGAACAGCATACTCCATACTCAGTATTTTTGGATTAACGTAAAATGGTTTTTTCACGTTAAAGAGATGTTATTGGTTCTTAAAACCTACGCTTTTTAGAAAAGGATTTTTTTCTATCACCACTACTGCTTCGGTTATCACTCCTTCGTGGATGTTTGGGGCGTTCTACATACCCTTCCGGTTTTGGGAGGAGCGCTTTTCTACTGAAATCAAGACGTCCCTGATCATCTATTTTTATCAATTTAATCTTCATTTTGTCACCGGATTTACACACATCTTCTACTTTTTCTACCCGTCGCCATTCCATTTCGGATATATGGACTAAGCCTTCACGTCCGGGAGCAAATTCCACAAAAGCCCCAAAAGTCATAAGTCGGGTGACAATTCCATCAAATTCCTGTCCGACTTCCGGTTCCATAGTGATCGCTTCCACCAATACCATAGCATCATTGCATTTATCAATATTTTCTCCGGTAATACTAACAAGGCCATCATCATCAACATTGATATCACATTCAGTATCTTCAATGATTTTTTTGATATTTTTTCCGCCGGGTCCTATTAATGCACCAATTTTTTCAGGATTGATCTGCAGAGATAAAATCCTGGGAGCATATTTGGATATTTCATTTGGTTTGGAAATAGCATCTTCCATTTTGCTCAGGATGTGCATCCGTCCTTCCTGTGCCTGTTTCATAGCTTTTTCCATTAATTCAAATGAAATTCCTTCGATTTTCAGATCAAGTTGGATGGCTGTAATTCCGGTTCGTGTACCAGCAACCTTAAAATCCATATCACCCAAATGATCCTCCATTCCTAAAATATCACTCAGTATAGCATGTCGATTCCCATCAGTGATTAAGCCCATGGCAATTCCAGCTACGTGACCTCCAATAGGAGCACCTGCGCTCATAAGAGCAATGGATCCTCCGCAAACTGAAGCCATAGATGAAGAGCCGTTTGATTCCATAATCTCAGACACCAAACGTATCGTATATGGGAAATCATCGTAATTCGGTAGTACCGGCCTGATGGCACGTTGGGCTAAATTTCCATGACCAATTTCACGACGTCCCGTAAAGCCGATACGCCCAGTTTCACCTACACAATAGGGCGGAAAATTATAATGAAGATAAAAGTTCTTTTTGTAATCTTCATCCATCGTATCAATAATTTGTTCATCCCTTTTAGAACCCAGTGTGGTTACCACCAATGCCTGAGTTTCTCCACGGGTAAAAAGTGCAGACCCATGAGTCCTCGTCAGGATATCTGCTTCAATGGAAATAGGACGAATTTCTGTTGTGGAGCGCCCGTCGCTTCTCTTTCCACTTGCCAGAATCTGCTCCCGAAAAGCGGATTTAAATTTATCATCAATCAATTCTTTTATAACTTTTTTATCCTCAGGAAATTCATCTTTAAGGGATTCCAAAACTGAGTCCACCAAATCATCCTTTGCCTCAGATCGTTCCTTTTTATCTATTATTTGAATTATATCATTAATTTGGTTGCCAAGAAATTTCTCTACAGATTGCTTCAGAGATTCATTTTCCTCAGGCAGGACAATATCATCTTTTATAAAATCCACATCATTTAGCAACTCTTTTTGGAGGTCAATAATTTCCGTGATAGCTGAATGAGCAAATTTCAATGCCTCCAAGATTACAGTCTCGGATGCTTCTTCCGCTTCTCCTTCAACCATAACTACTGTTTCTTCATTTCCTGAAACAATTAAATCTAAATTACACTCCAATTGTTCAGTGCGGGTTGGATTCAGAATATATTCACCATTAACTTGTCCTACCCGAACAGTAGCAATAGGTCCATTCCAGGGAATGGAGGAAAGGGATAATGCAGCAGAGGCTCCAACTCCTGCCAATACATCCGCCATATTTTCCCCATCGCTTTGCAAAACAGTAATCATTACTTGAGTTTCATTTTTAAAACCTTTTGGAAATAACGGTCTAATGGGACGATCTGTTAATCGACTTGTTAATACTTCATGTTCTGACGGTCGAGCTTCCCGTTTGAAAAACCCACCAGGAATTTTTCCACCAGCATAATGTTTTTCCCTGTATTCAACTTGTAACGGGAACCAATCTATATCCTCCCGTGGTTCTTTTGCAGAGTTTACAGCAACGTGAATGGTCGTTTCTCCATATGATACAATTACTGAACCATTACTCTGACGGGCAATTCTGCCCGTTTCTATCATCAGATTTCTTCCTCCGATATCTTTTGATTTTTTTATCATAATTTTAATTATCCTCTAATCTTTAATTCTTTAATAACTCGGTTATAATTTCCAGGATTACTTCTCATTAGATATTTCAAATGTTTTTTCCTTTTGGATACTAACTTTACTAATCCATATCTCGAGTGATTATCTTTTTTATGTATTTTACAATGTTCTGTTAAATATCGAATTCTCTCCGTCAAAAGTGCAACCTGGACTTGAGATGAACCGGTATCTCTTTCATCTTCACCAATATTTTTTATTATTTCTTGTTTCTCTTTAACATTTAATGTCATCTTTTCTCCTAAAAATATTTATCCAATAAGCCCAGACAATGTTTTTTATCTTTGGTTAATTGGGATATTAAATCATTTTTGGATTCAAATTTTTTTTCATCTCGAATCCGTTCCAAAAACTCTATACGGATATTTTGTGAATATAAGTTAATATCTTGGAAGTCAAAGAAGTGAACTTCCATAACAAATTTACCTTCATCAAATGTAGGACGCAATCCTAAATTACACATACCATACAATTGTTTTCCATCAACTCTTCCCCTAGAAAAATATACACCAACTTTAGGCAAGAGCTGTTCTGAATCAAGTGGAATAAAATTCGCCGTGGGAAAAGATAAGTCATGTCCACGTCCAGACCCTTTTACAACCAATGCATTAAATCCATAAATCCAACCCAATTCAAAATTTGCACGACGAATATATCCATAATATATCTGTTCTCTAATTCGGGAGCTAGAAATCACCGATCCTTCATCCGATACTGCTTCCACTATTTCCAAATTTATGTCTAAATTTTCCGCATATGCTCTTAAAAATTCAGGACTTCCGGATCTATCGTGTCCGAAATGATGATCATAACCTATCACCAAGTCTTTTGGACGAAATATCTTCTCAATTGTACCCTCTAGAAAATCAGATGCAGATATTTTTGAAAATTCAGATGTAAATGGAATGACCAGGGTCTCGTTCACTCCTAAGTTTTCTAGCATCGTCAATTTATTTTCCAAGCTAAGTATGATAGGGAGTTTTGACTCCTCATGATTTAAAATATGACGGGGATGTGGATCAAATGTGACGACAACTGAGGGAACCTGTTTCCCTTTTGCAGTGTGGACCGTCCGGTTAACAATATCCTGATGACCCCGATGTAATCCGTCAAAACTTCCAATAGTCAGTACTGATGTGTGGTAGGTTGGAATTTTATCTATATTAAAGTATGTTTCCATTCTTTTTCTATTTCGGAGATCGGTTTTGCACCGGTCAGAGAATGAGACCCAATGGATGTTCTGATCAAATTCTTCAAATACCCCACTGTGTTAAGAGCTTTGGCAATTTCAATCCCTAAAACACGTATATAAGTACCCTTGGAGCATTTTACAGAAAAACAAATAGATTGGTGGTCAAAATCCAATAATTTAAGTGAATAAATATGGACTTTGACAGGTTGATGAATTACGAATTCTCCCTGACGTGCCATTTTATATGATCTGACACCATTTATTTTTTTCGCTGAATATGCAGGTGGTATCTGAAGAATATCTCCTTTAAATTTAGTAAATACCTCTTCAATTATTTTCTTACTCAATCTGGGAACTCGTTTTTTTTTAACAACAGTACCAGTAACATCGAGTGTATCGGTTTCTTCACCTAATTGCAACACAGCTTCATATGTTTTATCGGAAGCTGTGACGGATGTGAGCATTTTTGTATCCCTATTCGTGCCTATGATGA
The DNA here is from genome assembly GCA_964489755.1 of uncultured bacterium. Classification (GTDB taxonomy): domain Bacteria; phylum Fidelibacterota; class Marinisomatia; order Marinisomatales; family AB-629-J13; genus AB-629-J13. The sequence continues at coordinate 7,184 of CAZBBE010000007.1, forward strand.
GTACTCCTTCTGCAAATGGGTCAAGAGTACCCCCATGACCTACTTTGCTCTCTCCTGTCAACCATTTCACTTTACGTACCACATCTGCCGATGTCCATCCTACAGGTTTATATACATTAAGAATCATTGTCTTTTGGAATGTCCATAGATTGAATTATTTGATTCATTTTCTCAGCATAATCTGTTGATTTATCATAAATGAATCTCAAATCCGGGATATTTTTTATTCTCATTTCCAGCCCCAGGTATTTTTTAAATCTTTTTGAAATGTCATTTATTTTATATTCAATATTTTGAGAATTATCGGTTGGATTTAATACACTAAAATATATTTTGGCAAATCGAAGATCCGGAGATATATCTATTCCTGTAAAGGTGATAAATCCCAGATAATTCAGGTCAATATGCTTGGCTGCGGTGTCCGTAACAATTTCAAGGATTTGTTCTCCAACCCTGGTAGATCTTTTATAGGGTCGCTGTGGTTTCAAATAAGTTCAAGTTTCCTCTTTATTTCTTGCACTTCGTACACTTCAATGATATCCCCTTCTTTATATTTTGTAGACCCTGAAATACCTATTCCGCATTCTAATCCTTCTTTCACTTCTTTCACATCTTCCTGAAATCTCTTTAATGATGAAATATCACAATTATCCAAAATTATTTCATCCTCCCTGATAAGACGGGCTTTATCACTGCGCTTAATGATTCCCTCAGACACTTTGGAACCGGCTATAAATCCTAATTTTGGTATTTTAAATTGTTCCTGCACCATTGCTTTACCAGTAACATTTTCTTTTACCTCCGGTTCAAGCATTCCTTCCAAAGCCATTTTTACATCTTCAACTGCATCATAAATGATAGTGTAATTTCGAATGTCAACACCAGTTTGTTTTGCCTGAAGTTTCGCATTTGATGTTACCTGAACATTAAATCCGATTATAACTGCATGAGATGTTTCAGCCAGCAATATATCAGATTCAGTGACCATTCCTACCGCTCGGTGGATAACCTTAACCTGAACTTCTTCAGTTTGGAGTTTACCAAGCGTCTCAGATAAAACTTCAATACTTCCATCTACATCTCCCTTGATAATAAGCGGAAGTGATTTGATATTACCCTTTTGAATCAAGGATGACATTTCATCCAATGTATGAGTGGTAAATTTTCTATGGTCAATTTCTCTGCGTATGCGTTGACGTTCAGCCGAGATTCTCTTTAAATCTTTTTCACTTTTTATAATAGCGATGATATCGGAAACCTGAGGTACTTGATCGAATCCTAAAATTTGTACTGCATCCGATGGAATTCCTTCCTTAATTCGTTGTCCTCTTTCATTCATTATCGCTCGAATCTTCCCGGAATAATTATTGCATAAAAAGGGGTCTCCAATATGGAAAGTTCCTTTTCTAATAAGGATAGTAGCCATAGGTCCGTGACCTTTATCTAATTTTGAATCAATGATGGTTCCACGACCCAAAGTATCAAAATTTGATTTAAGTTCCAGCATTTCTGATTCAAGTAAAATACTATTCATAATATTCTCAATTCCTTCACCTGTTTTTGCAGAAACTGAAACAGATTGTATCTTTCCACCCCAATCTTCAACCAGTACATCATATTCTGCTAACTCTCGTTTTACTTTTTCAATATCAGCACCTGGTTTATCAATCTTGTTAATTGCCACAATGATGGGAACGTTCGCCGCTCTCGCATGATCGATTGCTTCGATAGTTTGTGGCATTACACTATCGTCAGCTGCTATTACAAGAATGACGATATCTGTCACCTGCGCTCCCCTCGCCCTCATCGCAGTAAAAGCCTCATGTCCCGGAGTATCCAGAAAAGTGATATAGTTTCCATCATCAAGCTCAACTTTATAAGCGCCGATGTGTTGAGTAATACCACCAGATTCCCCTGCAACAATATTTGTTTTCCTTATATAATCCAAAAGTGAAGTTTTACCATGATCCACATGACCCATGATTGTAACAACAGGTGCTCTCGGCTTTGCACTGGAGATGTCCTCTTCAGTATCATTCATTGAGAATATTTCTTCACCACCATCAGTTATTTTCTCAGCGGTATATCCATAATCTTCTGCCAACAATTCTATCACATCCCATTCCAGTCGCTGGTTTATTGTTGCCAACACACCCATTCCAATGCATTTTTGAATTACTTCACTGGAAGAGGACTGAAATATTTTTGCTAATTCATCCACACTGGAAAATTCAGAAATTTCGATTTTATTCTGTGTGATATCCACTGATTGTTCCTCATCCTGATCCTTTTCCTTTTTATAAACTTTTTTGCGTGATTTTGTCTCCATCTTTGCCAAGGTTTTTTTAACCATTTCCTTTACATTTTTGGGAGCATCGTCTTTCTTTTTCTCACCGATTTTTTTAGACAATTGTTTTCTTCCAGATATCCCAATTTCTGATTCAATATCCGCAATCTCAATCTTACGCATCTTCCTCTTTTTACCCTTGGATAGATTGGATTTTACTTTTTGTTCATCCTTTTTCTTTTGCTTTTCCTCAACTTTTAGTTTTTCTTTTTTTTTGTTTTCTGTCTCCTGTCTCCATTTTTCTTCATCATTTGTCTTTTGTTTTTGTAATTCTTGTTCCTCTATTTTGCGCTGCTCTTTTAAAGATAACAGGTTCAGTTTACTCTTTTCTATCTGTTTCTGACGAACACGAGTGTCATGAATTTCCTTCCGTACCTGTTCTTTTCGATAGCGATCAACCGTTTCTTTTTCTTTGGAAAATTCATTGAGAATCAATTGATAAACTGGTTGCTCGATTGAATCCATTAGACCCACTATTATTCCTTTAGTATTAAGAAATTCAATTATCCCTTTATGAGAAATATTTAATTCTTTTGCTATTTGGAAAATTCTCATTCAGTTATTTTAACTATATACTTATGAATCCTTTTGGAGTAATTCTTCATCTGCTTTTTCTAACTCTATTTCCGATTTTTTTCCTAGGTCATCATTTGATTCGTCTATAGTCAAAAATAATTGCATAGTATTATAAACAGTTTCCAGTGACTCCGGGGAAATACCATCAGGACCTGTTATCTTATTTTCATCAGCAGCCAACATTTCTGTGATATTATAGACTCCTAGTTTTTTAAGGCTATCTACTATATCGGATGAAAGATTTGGCAGATCGCTTATTAATGTATTTTGTTCCTTTTGCTGTTTTTCATACTCAGTTTTTCCATATGCATCAATGCGGTAATCTATTAATCTGCTTGCAAGATTTATATTCATACCACCCTTTCCAATTGCTGTATCTAAATCATCATCATTGAAAATTGCAACACAATATTTACGATCATCATCAATATATAAATCAATGGGTTTTGCAGGGGCAAGTGCTCTGGTGATTAATATTTCTGAACGTTTACTATAAGGGATAATATCCACTTTTTCATTGCTTAATTCCCGTACCACCGCCTGAATTCTACTCCCACGCATTCCAACACAAGCTCCCACTGCATCTACTCTCCTATCATGTGAATGAACAATGATTTTTGCCCTTTCTCCTGGATATCGGGCAATATTACGAATATCAACGAGTCCCTCTTCTATCTCCGGTACTTCCATTTCAAATAATTTATACAAGAAATCGTTGTCACTCCTAGTGACGATAATTTCCGGCCCTTTTGATTTGACTTCCACGGACTTTATCAAAGAACGGATTGTATCTCCTCGACGGTAATATTCGGAAGGAATTTGTTCAGATTTTGGTAGTTTTAACTCCGCACGGTCAATATTGATAAAAATAGCATCCCTTAAGTTCTGATGGACGGTACCAATAATGATCTCACCCACACGTTTTTCATAATTCTCGTATATTCCTTGTCGTTCCACATCCTTCAGCCTTTGGGAAAAGAAATTTTTTGCATGAGTGATCATTCTTCGTCCAAATATTTTGGGATCAATTACTTCCACAAACATATCCCCTAATTCCAAATCAATAATATCTGGTTCCAGTTTATGAACGTCATCAAGAATGATTTCACTTATGGAATCTGTGACCTCTTTAACGATGATCTTTTCAGCATAAATTTCGATTTCACCCTTATCCACATTGACAATCACACTGCAATTGGAAGAGTCACCGAATTGTTTTTCAATAATATATAAAAATAATTGCTCTATTATGGAACCTAATTCGGAACGGTCCACATTATTGTTTCGAGCTAATTCAGAAAATATTTCAATTAATTCTCGGTTTATCAAAATCTCTCCATACTAATTTTAAAATGAAATCTGAACAGTTGCTTTACAGATCTTTTCAAATGGATAAAACTGAATTTTTCCACCTTTATAGGTCATATGAATTCCGTTTTCCTTTACATCCTTCAAAACTCCCAGTATATTTTTATCGTATTTTCCATGAAGTGAAATATTTAATTTCCTGCCAATATTCTTCTTATATTGATATTCATATTCAAGAGGTGATGTTACACCCGGGGTAGAAACCTCAATACGAACTCCATCCGGGAGCATAGACTGGATATCTTTAGAATCTCGTATTCTTTTCGTTATTTCAGTAGTTTCACCAAGGGAGATATGGTGTTCTGCATCCACTATTAGACGTACTAAATTCTGACGTGAAACCACATTCACACTAACAATAAATGTCTTCTTTCCCAATAGGTAATCTATTGTGTCTTCTAATTTCATTTTGTGTTATTAGACAAGAAAAGTGGGCTTTTTGCCCACTTTTCAGCGCTCAAATTACCCCATACCTCTTATTTAATCAAGAGGTTTACACAACGATTATTAGATTTTTTAAATGATAAAAATAAACTAAGATTTCAATTTACCAGATAATTCTTCCGCTCTAATTTTCAACGATGAAGAAAGATCTTTCATGTCCAGAATTGGTACAAGCATCGCTTTTGCTTCTACCATCCGTTTCTGAATCAAATAGAATTCCGCTAAATTTAATTTATGTGTCATCTGCTCAATATCACTATAACTGTATTTTATCGCTTTATTAAAATAGAAATGAGCTTTTTCATAATCTTCACCATCAATAGAAAGATTTGCCAATAATCGATAAGCATTAGGAAGAAGAATGTCTGCTTTACCAAATTTTACAAATTGTTTTAGATACTCTGCTGAGAATTCGGAATTCTCTGCGCTATAAGCAATCAATCCTAACCAGTAATGAGCTATTTTTCCATTAGCTGTACCACCAAAGTCATCAGTGAGCGATTCAAAATGCAATTGCGCATTATCAACATCTCCCGTCTGCCATGCAACCAGTGCCTTTGTAAAAACAAAACTGGATTCCTCATTATTCTTTTTTACTTGGTTATTCCAGATATTAAGTAAAATGAAACCAATTGCTACTCCTATACCAATTCGGGTTAATACTTTCTGTTTATTCTGAATGAAACTGTAAGTGTTGGCTACTTTTTCCAAAATAGGATCATTTTTTATTTCTTTTCGTGTTATCTTTTTTTTTGGTTTTAACATATTATTCCTTTTTTTTTTCCGGTGTTGGTTTAGATTTCGTCTCTGTTGGTGGAAATACTTTTATAGGTGTTTCCTCTTTTCCTTCTAATTGTTTTGCGAATTCTTCACACGATTGTTGCCTGTCTTTGGGGTCTTTATTTAGCGCTATCATGATCGCATTTACAATATGTTCTGGGATATGCTTATAATGCTCTCTGGGGTCCTTTGGGGTCTCACTCACCTGTGCCTTTTTTATTTTACCTTTTTTTACATCAAAGGGGTGCTTGCCGGCCAGCATCTCATAGAATGTTAGGCCCAGTAAATAGATATCTGATGTTTTCTCTATGTCCATTTCTAATATATGTTCTGGTGACATATACATTGGTGTCCCAACCAACATGTGCTTTTGTGTTAGGCGGGCAGAACCTGTTTGTTCAATAGCAATGCCAAAATCTGCGATTTTAATTTTATCATTGTTATTTATCAAAATGTTTGAGGGTTTTATATCTCTGTGGATTATCCCTCGTTAATGAGCGTGACCGATCCCCTGTAAAATTTGTATAAATATCGGAAGAGCTCTCTCATGTACCATGGGACCTGTTTGCTTTCCTATGACCGTGGAAAGCTCAACACTCTCAAAATATTCCATTAAAATATAAAAATAACTGTCTTCTTTAATATAATTAAATAGCTCAATTATCTTTGAATGTCGACCTAGCTTACTGTGTAACACTGCCTCCTTTCTGAATCGTTTTTCAATCTGGAGCTCCTGGTCAGCGGCTTGCTTTTTATCAATTACCTTAATCGCAGCCTGTCTATCCAGGGTTGTATGCTTGCCTAAATAAACAGTGCCCATACCTCCCACCCCGATTCGTTTAACGATTTTATAGCCGGTAATTTTTTTTCCAATCATTGCCATGCGTTACCTCTCTTCCTCTTCTGTCTTTTTCTTGGCCTCCCCTTTGGCCTTTTTCTTAATATCTGATGAATCTACTTTGCTCGAATCTGATTCTGATTTCTCAACTTTTTCTTCTATTTTGCCCTCTGAGTTATCTTTATTAAACTTTTGATATGCCTGGTAACCAATAAAACTCAGCATAATCCCCAGAATGAGTCCTAAAATCAAAGCCCTCTTTGGTTCTGGTGTTATTGCACCGTACCCTTGACAGGAATCGAACCTGTATCTAATCCTTAGGAGGGACTTGTTCTATCCGTTGAACTACAAGGGCAATCATCAAACTTATGCAAATTTTCCGACCCTTTCAAATCAGGAAAGTATGTCATTCTTCAATTAATTCCCGTGACATCAATTCATGAATGGTAGTTTTTGGATCTTTCTCTTTAAACAGGATGTCATGTACAGAATGAGATATAGGCATTTCAATTCTATATTTTTTGCTTAATTGATACACGGATTCTGCGGTACTTACTCCCTCAGCAACCATGGACATTTCCTTAAGTATTTCCGTTAAAGACTTTCCCTTCCCAATTTTTTCTCCAATGAAACGATTGCGGCTGTATTTGCTGAAACAGGTAACCATCAAATCACCAATGCCACTTAATCCTGAAAACGTCGTTATTGAACCACCCATAGCTGCACCCAATCTGGAAATTTCAGATAAACCTCGTGTAAGAAGTGCAGCTTTAGTGTTATCTCCATATCCGATTCCATCAACGATTCCGGCTGCAATGGCAATAACATTTTTTATTGAGCCACCCAATTCAACACCTTTGATATCCGCATTGACATAAATTCGAAGCGTTTCATTGGAAAATAATTTCTGCACTGCTCTTGCAGCCTTAGTATTTGGTGAAGCTGACACCAATGTTGTGGGGTGTCCTTCAATCACTTCTTCTGCGTGACTTGGACCAGACAATGTTACAATATTTTTGTAAGTGTCCCCCAAAACATCATTTATAACTTCACTTACCGTCATTAAAGTATAAATTTCAATTCCTTTCGAAACATTCACAAAAGTTTGTTCTTCCATCCAAACTTCTTGGCATGATCGAATCAATCCTCTTATGGATTGTGACGGAATCGCCAGAATAACCGTATCGGCTCCATGGATGGCTTCATATATATTTGAAGTAAATGATACATTATCAGGAAAGGTCAAAGATGAAACGAGATAATGAGTTCTGGTTTCTGTTAGGGCTTCAACGATTTCTTGGTTTCTATGCCACATAGTTACAGGAATACCCTTTTTTGCTACAACGTACCCAAGGGCACCACCCCAGGAACCACAACCTAAGAATGATATATTACCCACGATCAGTCCATGTACATTAATTCAATCACATCAGACCAATTTTTATTGATCTGTTTCCGTCGAATTTTGAGTGTGGGTGTCAATTCACCATCATCAATTGTAAAGTCACGTGGAAGTATCGAGAATTTTTTTAATTGTTCGGGATTTGAGAATTGTCCATTGAGATCATCTATGTAAGATTGAATCTCAGATTTTATGTCATCATTTTCAGTAAAATCTGATAAAGAATATCCGTTTTCTTTTAATTGTTCCAACTGTTCACCAGGATCTTTTGGAATCTTATGAGTTTCTACACCAACCTTATCCCTCAGGATGGCACTAACATCCAATGTAAATAATGCTGAGCAATATTTCCGTGCATCCCCTACGAGAAAACATTGAGAAATTATGGGAATTGATTTCATTGTTTCTTCGATGACAAGCGGGGCAATATTCTTTCCGGCGGAACTCACATAGATTTCTTTTTTTCTACCGGTAATTGAAATATATCCTTCTGAATCAATTTTTCCCACATCACCTGTATGAAGCCATCCATCTATAATGGTCTCTGCTGTGGCTTCCTGATTATTATAATATCCTTTCATTATATGTTCCCCGCGAAGAAGAACCTCGCCATCATCCTCAATTTTTACTTCCGTATTTGGAACGGCTTTCCCAACAGAGCCTATTTTATTATTCCCAATATAATTTGTGGTGGCTCCGGCAGTATTTTCTGTCATGCCATACCCTTCGTATATTGGAATATCCAGATTTTGAAAAAAAGATAAAATATCGGGATTGATCGGAGCAGCACCACTGATTGCAAAACGTAGATTACTAAACCCTACTGCTGCTTTCAATTTTTCTTTAAAAACACCTGAAATCCCCGGAATCTTCAATCCTATCTTTAAAATGGGTTTTGAATCAATCGCTGCTTTCAAATTTGAATATATTTTCTCATAAATCCTAGGTACAGAAACAAAAAGATGTGGCTGTACCTCTTTTGCATAGTTCACAGTATTTAAAGGGCTATCAACTACGTGCATATGTAAAGCATGTCGTACCCAAAAATGATTATCAACCAGCTGTCCAAAAACATGTGCAAGCGGTAGCCAGGATACATATAACTCTTTTTGATCGAATTTCATAATTTTCTGGACAGAGTCTAATTGAAATGTCCAGTTCTTATGTGTTAATTCTACACCTTTAGGGTTACCTGTAGTTCCGGATGTATAGATCAAAGAAGAAGTGTCATCTGGCTGTATTGAGTCAGTTCGTGCTTGTATCTGAGATTCAACTATTCCCTTTCCCTTTAAGATAAATTCATCCCAAGAAATTATTTTTTCATGATCTAATTTTTCCACATCCTCCATCAGAATAACATATTCAATATTTTTCAGTTTATCAAGAATACTCAATAATCTATGATTCGGCATTTTATCGGTTTTTCCATTATCATTTGGATTATTACCTACAAAAACGATTTTAGAATCAGAATTTCCGACGACCCATTCCACCTCTTTTGATGAAGAGGTATGGTATACCCCAACAGCAACGCTATTAATAAACTGAGTAGCTATATAACAACCATACCATTCCCGCCGATTGTAACTGTATATGCTTATTTTTTCATTCTGTTCTATTCCACAGGACATTAGGGATTTGGCAATATCCAAGACATAGGCGTGGAATTCACTCCATGTATCTGTATTCCATTGATCTGAATTTCTTTTATATGATATAGCAGGTTCATTCCCATATTTTTCTACATTCTGAATCAAATATTTTGGTGTACTCATCTATTATTCCTCTATATACTTAAACTAATAAGTCCCTCTGTAAACTGATTATTAATATCATATATTGCACCATAAGTTATACTTTTTTGATATCCACCAATTTTTTTGTTATATGCAGCTTTATCATGATGATTTTCAGTTCAGATCATTAATATTATATCAATTGTAGAAAATGGCATATTCAATCTCCAAATAATAAATTTATTGTTCAAAGCTGTTGATTTCAGTCCCCTGTCCTAGTAATTTTTACGTATTCATTTCTTGATAAGATGCCGGGGTGGTGGAATTGGTAGACACGCTGGTCTCAAAAACCAGTGGGAGTGATCCCGTGTCGGTTCGACTCCGACCCTCGGCACTTTTATCATGTAAATATATCTCAAAATTAACCTAGTGATTTTTTCAAATTCTTTATCTCTAAAGTATTAAATGAATCAGTCTGAAAATCCTAATATATTCTCAAAATAAATACTTGCTTTATATTATATAAACTATTACTTTATCTGCTAATGGTACCTTCTGAGTATCATTGGTATGTGGAAGGGGTAGAACTTTACTCTGTGCCGAGGTTATAGTAAATTCTGCCCCTATTTTTTATATTATGAGTAAATTGAATGTATAAATTGAACAGTATTTTTTACAACCAACTATTCTTCCTCTTCCTCTTTTTCTTTCGCTTTCGCTTTTTCAGTTTGAATTATACCTAAACTTTCAATTTCTTTTAATCCGGTCTGGAGAGTAGACAGGGATTGTTCAATATCTGAGAACCTCCGGTTTATCCTCCTTCTCTGGCTGTCAAAACTTTCTTCAATATCTCTAATATTTTGTTCCACAGAAATAAAATGTTTATCTACCTCCCGAGATAATTCATTTAAATTATACGCCACATCATCTATGAGACTTCCTAAAGAGTCTGATTTAGCTAGAATTAATTCACGGTTGGAAATAATATCTTTTTGTGCCTTTCGTACATGTTTTCCACGTCCTATAAATTGCAGGTCCAAAGTTTTTAGATCCTTTCTGAATTCTTTATTTATCTGATCTACGTGAGTCTCCTGTTCCTTTTCCATTTGAATCATTCGTTCGGTGATTTCAGTATATGTATACCATATATAACCTCCACCCACGATTAATCCCACCACGATCAATATAAAAATTTTATCTTTTAAGTTCATTTATTCCTCGTATTATTAATTGTATTTCTCAAACAATCATCTGCTTTAAATAAGTTTTTTCACAAAGAAATTTAGTGAAATATTATCCAATTACAGAGTTCTAAATTACAAAGCAAATCAAATATTCTTATGATTTTTCCAAAAAATATCCCGGTTATTTTAAAACCGTACCAATCCGTTTTATTCGGTCTAAAGTAAACAACTCTCCCCAAGCCAATGGATTTAGTAGGGATTCTTTAACTCCTCTCCAATTATATAAATCTATGCTGAAATAGGTAATCAAAGCTTCACCCAAAATATAATCAAAAGGAACAAAACCCCAAAACCGTGAATCCAAACTATCATCCCGATTATCTCCCATAGCCCAATAATAATCCTGTTTCACTATGTACTCTTTCCAATTATTTAAAGGAATCCCGTCAATATATAAAAACTGGAAATCTGATTCAGTAAGAGACCAAGACCATGGATTTATGTAATTCCCCTGCGGAAAATATTTAGAAAAAATGGATTGGGTTCCTTTTCTACGAAAAACGTCATTGGGATCAATTAAAGTAAATGTGAATATCTTTTCACCTGATTTAAGTGATGCACGATGTCCATCAGCAAGAATAATTGGTAAAAGATAACGCCAATCAGTCGTATCATTTATATGAAAAATATCTCCTTTTTGTGGTATCCGAACCAATTTGAAAAAATCTTTATTTCCCTGATCAGGTAAAAATAATTCACGTTGGTTATATACAGGTGGTAACTTTTCTGCAACAAATTTCCCATTATTGGGTAAAGGATATTCTATGTCATTCACAAATACTTTTCTATTCTCAATTCTAATATTATCACCGGGAATAGCGACACACCGTTTCACATATTTATAAATGGGATCTCTGGGATATTTAAATATGAAGATATCGCCCTGCTCGGGTTTTTTAAATCTGGGAAAACGTATGTGGGGAATATTAAATCCCTTATCTGTATAGGGAATTCCAATCCAATCCGGTGTTCGCATTCCATAATTAAAGCGACTTCCTAAAAGAAAATCCCCAGTCATAATGGTATTCTCCATACTGCCTGTGGGGACAATGTATGCTTCTACAATTGTTACTTTTAAAAGAAAAATGATAAGTATCAGTGTTACCAAAGATCTTATTTCATTGAGAGTTTTTGAAAGTTTAGTGTTCATGTGTAGATGGTTTCCTAAAAATTACTAATAATTTTAATCAAGTGTGAGCCCTTTAATTCTCTTGATGTCATAATTTCCCTTATATATTTTTACAATGACAGCATCCAACCGGATATCAATTTCAGTAGGATTCTTATGTAGATAGGAATGTGCAGCTTTAATCAATCGGGATAATTTTTCACTTCCAAATTGATTTTCCTGGATGGTTGAAGAATTACACACTTTAGTTTTAACTTTAGAAAAAACTAATGTATTCTTAGCCTTTGAAATAATATCTAATTCTCCATAGGGCGGACAATTTTCATTCAAAACGATAATCTCATGATTTCTTTTCCATAAATACAAAGCTGCTAATTTTTCACCAATCCATCCGATCCTCCGTCTTTCAGTGTACCATTTTATTGAGGGTAAGTTCCTTTTTACCGGTGCAAATGTTTTCCTATGGATGGGGCACGATTTCCATTCTTCCAAAGCTTTTATATGTTTTTTTGTTCCATAACCTTTGTTATAAAAAAAACCATACTCAGAAAATATTTTACCAAATTTAAGTATCAATTTATCTCTAGTAACTTTAGCAATAATAGAAGCTGCCTGTATTGATGGAACAAATGAATCACCATTAATTATTCCTATATTTGGAATTATTTGATTTGGTAATGGTTGCCCATCAATTAATGCTTTATCTGGTTTTTGATTGCATTGTCCCAACGCCCGCTGCATAGATGTAAACGTTGCTTGTAAAATATTTGTCTTGTCAATTTCCTTTTCATCTGCTATTCCTATACCAATAGTTATTGCCTGATTCTGAATTTTATCAAAAAGTTCTTCACGCTTTTTAGGAGAAAGTAATTTCGAATCATTCAATCCAGTTAAACTATACTTCTCCGGTAAAACAACTGCGGAAGAAACAACAGGCCCAGCTAACGCACCTCTACCAGCCTCATCTACACCTGCAATCATTTCCATTTTGTTCTTGAGTATAATTATAATTTTCCGTCAATTTTAAGCCATAATGATATATTTAAGTTATTTCTGTGATAAGAAATATCCAAATCTGCTAATATTTTGATAATAATAGAAAAAGGATGTTTAAATTTATTACTCTTACTCACAGGGAATCTTAGAAAAATGACAAAAAAAATATTATACAATGAGACATAAACCGTATAAATAAATCAAGATATTGCCTGAACTCCATCATATTTTAAAGGTTGCAAAAGATGCTGTCCTTTCTTCCTCAGAAATAATTATTAATTCCGTAGATAAACCAAAAAATATTTTTCATAAGGGCAAATCCAATTTGGTTACAGAGACCGACAGAGAATCAGAACAAAATATAAAATCAATTATTTCTAAGAGTTTTCCTGATCACGGAATCTTAGGGGAAGAAACTGGATATACAAAGTCTGATTCTCCATATCTGTGGATAATTGATCCTCTGGACGGTACAACAAATTTTGTTCATAGCTATCCCTCATATGCCGTATCCATTGGAGTTTTGTATGAGGAACAGCCGATTGTAGGTGTTGTTATGGAATTGCCTATAAAAAAAATGTATTTTTCTGTTAAAAATGAAGGAGCCTATTGTGGTAAAGAACGTATTTCAGTATCGACTATATCAGATTTATCACAATCCTTGTTAGTGACTGGGTTTGGTTATGATCATGGTAAACTATGGGAAGACAATATGCGATTGTTCAAACATTTTACAAATATTACCCAGGGTGTTCGAAGGTTAGGAGCAGCATCTGTGGATCTATGCCACGTTGCATCAGGTAAAGTGGATGGATTCTGGGAGTTTGATCTACATCCCTGGGATACTGCTGCTGGCATTCTAATCGTTACTGAGGCAGGCGGAACCATTTCAAAAATTGATGGTGACCCATTTATGATTTATGATAATCAGATTATTGCTTCAAACGGATTGATCCACTCTAAATTCATCGATGAGATTAAAAATGAAAATTCCTTCAGTATTTTATCTTGACAACCTTTAAAATATTATCTCCCAGTCCAATTTTTAACTCATCTCCTTTCTCTATTGGTCCTACCCCTTCAGGAGTTCCTGTGAACAGAATATCACCCGCTATTAATGGAATTCTATGCGATAAAAATTCAATAAGAATCTCAACGGAAAAAATCATATCACTTATTTTCCCCTCTTGAACTATAACTTGGTTCTTTTCCAACCAAAAAACGCTATTCCACTTTGAATCGTTCCAATGGTTGAAATCACTAATAATTGCGGAATTTCTGAAGTTTTTAGATAAAAACCAAGGTAATCCTTTCGATTTTAATTCATGCTGCATTTTTCTGTCTGTAAGGTCTAGTCCTAATCCATATCCGCCAACATGGTTCATTGCATTTTTTGCTTTTATTTTATATCCATCAGAATGAATTAACACAACTACCTCTAATTCATGTTGAATGTCCGTAGTTGCTGGAATTGTAATTTCACTAGAGGTAGTCAAAGCAGAGTTTGATTTTTGAAAAATTACAGGTTTTTCCGGAATGGGATTATTCAACTCTTCTGCATGAGAAATAAAATTTCTCCCTACGCAATAGATATTTCGAACTTCTATTAATTTCTGTTCAGCATTCCTGACTTTAGGAAATTTTTTTTTCATAAATGTTTTTCAGTTTTACAGTAGAAATATCAATCAAATCGTTGAAAGTCAATCTTCCGGTGTTTGTTACTCTCCCAATGGTAGTGCATGGAACACCTATATTCATACAAATTCGTTCAAATTCCATTATATCTTCTTCCCTAAGAGATATTAAAATCAATCCGTGAGTTTCTCCGAACAAAAGTTCTTCAGGTTTTAGTTTTCGGGACAAGTGGATTCGAGCTCCAAATTCATTTGTACAGTTTACCAAATTTGAAACTATGGCTGTAGATAAACCACCCCTCCCAACATTTGTAGCGGTTTGGATTAAATTGCTTTCAATTCCTAACTGAAGAACTTCTCCTAATTTACTTTCCATGGTTAAATCAATTGTTACAAATTGATTTTCTACTTTTTTAGGAAAACATCGTTGAAAAACTGATCCAGTAAGGTCACCTCTATGACTACCTAAAATTGAAATAAAATGACCTATTTGCTTAAAACCCAGAAACAAGATAGTACCTTTATCAGGAATTTTACCAATAACTGAAATATCTTGAGAAATTGTTTCTGAATCTAGGTTAATGCTTTTGGATATAACACTTAATTTAAAATGTTCTATGGCTATCTCCTGACTTTGATTAAGAGAAACAGAATCCGCAAGAGATTCAGGATTCGTGGAAAAAGTATTTTGAATCATGACGCCGATGGGATCTGCTCCTACACAACGAACCGATCTTACCGCATTTGAAAATGCAATTTTTCCAGCAGATTTTGGATAAATCTTTGAAAAGTGATTATATTCGGAAAATGAAATTGTAAGGGTTCCATTAATATTTCTATCTTTCCAATATACAACATTGTTAGTTTTTTTTTCTTCACACAAATTATCATGATTAATTTTATACAATTTATTTTCAAGGTATATATGTTTTAATATTGTAATGAATGATTCATTTCCTTTCAGTTTTTTCAAACTTCTAAATTCACTAATATCTTGAGCTCTTACATCTTGAATTGAAGATACGGTATTCTCTGATCTCCAGAGGAAGGAAAATGTATTTTTAGGAAAGAAAAAATGGTGATTATTTCTTACATTGACTATCAGGGAATCCTGATCAGTATATCGTCCCAGTTTGATGACCTGAAATTGGTTCTCATTTATTGATCGTATTTTTTGAAATATTCCTTTATTGCCAAAAACAATTAATCCAAAATCAGGGGCATGAAACAAAATATCATAAATATCAGATTCACGGTTAAACTGCAAATCTAAACCTCCCTCTTGATCCATAACGGTTGATAAGAGTGTAAAAATAGGTGTATAGCCATTAAGTAAAATAATTGAGAATTTTTTCGAATTCATGTTTATCTCATGAATAAGGCGATACATTTGTCTGAATTGTTTTACAGTGGACTTTGATTCATGCTTAACTAAATATACAGAACAATCAATTGGGATAATTTTTATGGTTGAATCCTTTCGTTTTCCAGTGCCAATCGAATAAATGAAATCCTCGTTCTCAAAATCATCCCTAAGATGATAATTTCCTATAAGCACACTACTCTGCAAAAAATCAATTTCGTTAATTTTCTTTAAAAGACCTTGGACAGATAAAATTGAATTATTATCATTGTAATTTACTGTGATGCAGGATATATTTTTATGAGCTGCCTTTTGTGTAAGCAGCATATTTAATATTGATATATCGCTTATGTTGGAATATGAATACTTCAATCCATGCTCGTTATCAAATTGCGTTTTATTTAAAGCCTGATAAAATGGATGCTTCTGGGAAAAATCAATAAAGTAACGGCTGGAGATTAATGGTTTGAGAGCAGGCCCAATAAAATCCAATTCTTTTTTGGTTGGTTCCCGAGAAAGAATAGATTTTAAAACAGCGATATCAAATGAAGTAAATGGTGGATATTGCAAAGACACTATTGTATTTATATTTGTTATTAATCAGGAAAGTTTTTATTCAAATGTGGAGATATTTGTTCCCAGGTAAATCCTTTTCTCTGTAAAAATTGAATGATTTTTCTTTTCTTAACTGAAATATTTTCATGGATCAGTATTTTTTTTCTTTTTCTAATATGTTTTTTTATCAATTCATTCAAGGGGAATTTGCTATATCCTCTTTCAATTGCTTTGTTAATTTGCTCATCGTGTATGTTATGTTTTGATAGCTCAGATTGCAAATAAATAGGCCCGACACCTTTTTGTTTGATTTTATCCTTAACAAAAAGATCAGCAAATTCCACATCATCCAAGTATCCCAATTCAATGAGATAATCTAAAACTTTATTAATTTTTAATTGGGTAAAATTTCGTTGTTGCAGCCTGTTCCTAAGTTCCCAACAGCTTCTGGCACGGAATTTTAATAAATACAGCGCTGCATTTAGAGCCAGATTATCTATACGATTCTGGATACGATAATTCCTTCGTAAAAGCCAAAAATAAAATTTTCAGTATTTAATCTGTGTTTCCTTCATCAACCCCTAAAAATGCTTTTACTTCCTTAACGAGCCTACTACTTACATCGGGGTTTTCTTTAAGGTAGGTTTTAGCATTTTCTCTTCCCTGTCCAATTCGAGTATCTCCATAGGAATACCATGCCCCTGTTTTTTCAATAATATCTCCCTTCAGGGCAAGGTCAATGATGTCTCCCTCATAAGAAATCCCTTCACCATACATAATATCAAATTCCGTCATCTTGAAAGGAGGAGCGACTTTATTCTTCACAACCTTTACCCTGGTACGGTTACCTACAACTTCTATTCCTTCTTTGATTGAAGTGATTCTCCGGATTTCCATACGAACAGACGTATAGAATTTCAGTGCTCTACCACCAGGTGTAGTCTCAGGATTGCCAAACATGACCCCAATTTTCATGCGAATTTGATTTACAAATATGACACAGGTATTGGAACGGCTTACGGTTCCTGTTAATTTCCTTAGTGCCTGGGACATAAGCCTTGCTTGAAGACCAACATGAATATCACCCATTTCACCGTCCAGTTCTGCTTTAGGCACCAATGCGGCAACAGAGTCAATTACAATCACATCAATGGCCCCACTTCTGACGAGAGTCTCCGTTATCTCTAAAGATTGTTCACCGGTGTCCGGTTGAGATATTAATAATTCTTTAATATTCACACCGATTCTTTTAGAATATTCAGGGTCAAGGGCATGTTCTGCATCAATATAGGCTGCATTACCACCCTTTTTCTGTGCTTCCGCAACAATATGAAGCGCCAACGTTGTTTTTCCTGAACTCTCAGGACCATAAATCTCAATAATTCTTCCTTTGGGTACTCCACCCACTCCCA
>CAZBBE010000008.1:0-20610 GCA_964489755.1 uncultured bacterium
TTTTTTCATCCCCTCTCCAATAGGAGCTGGACGATTCCAATAATTTAAAATGTTTTATCATTCCGGTATTGGACACATGAGGTCCCCGACATAAATCAATAAATGAATCTTGGCAATAAGCAGAAATCTTATCATTGGAATCAATTTGATTAATGATGTCTACTTTGTAGGGTTCATCCATTTTTGTAAACATTTGAATTGCTTCATTTTTAGTAAATTCCAGACGGGTGACTTCTTGTTTTTGAGAAGCCAGTTTCCGCATTTTATCTTCAATCATCTCAAGATCTTTTTCTGTAAAAGGTACTTCTACATCGAAATCATAATAAAACCTATTTTCAATGGCAGGACCAATTGTGACTTTTGTTTTTGGAAATAATTCTTTCACTGCTTGAGCCATGAGATGTGCGGTACTATGCAACAGTATTTCATGACCATCCCCCGAATCGATAGTCACAAACTCAATCATAGAATCCTCAGTTATAATTGAGGTTATATCTTGTAGCTCAGAGTTTACTTTTACTGCAATCGATTCCTGAGCCAATCGAGATCCAATTTCATTAGCAATTTCTAATGAACTAACACCCACTGAAAATATCTTGGTAGAATGATCGGGAAGCGTTATGGTTACAGAATCCATATATTAAAATTTGATAGAATTACAAAAAGGAATTAATAAGAAACAAAAAATAGTTGATAGAGCAATAGCAGTTGCTTAATTAAGCAATACAAAATATAGTAAAATATTATACATTCATTAAATCAATCTCTGGTGGGCGATGACAGAGTTGAACTGCCGACCTCTACGATGTCAACGTAGCGCTCTAACCAACTGAGCTAATCGCCCCATTTACAACTAAACTGGGGTGGCAAATCTAAGAATTGCTGACCCAGGATAAAATATTTAATGTAATTTCATTCGGAAAGATTTTCTACGGAAAATATGTGATCATAAGCCTGTTCATCAGATAAATAATTTAAAGCTTCTCTCACATCCAAATCGCGATTAAATGATTCCATAAATTTACCTTGTACACCATCAAAATGATTGGCGAATTCCAGAGAAATTCGATGATATAGTTCAACTGATTCGTCAATAATTAAACCATCCTCTTTTTCTTCAAAAAATTGGTCTATTTTATTTAATGCCAGAAGGAGATCAACATCAGTACTATCCATAATCAACAGTTTTTTCTTAGTATCATCGTATAGTTTTTTTCCAGAAAGTATAATGTCAATTTCTTTTTTTTCAAAATATTTAGAAAATTCATCCAACAGGGTTTGATTCTTTTTTACTTCCAATAAGTTATTATAATTATTTTTTTCCTGTTGAACAAACGAGAAAAATAAACCTTTTCTCCAACATGCAGTGGTCAGTGGACCGAATTCAGGTTTATTTATCTGCAAATCGGGTGTGATTCCTCCTCCTCCTTTTACAATGCGGCCATTGGTCGTATAAAATATTGAATCCAGTTCATTTGTTTCCGTAACCATTTTCTCATCCACATAATCTTCTTTTTGAATTAATCGTCCGCTTGGAATAAAATATTTTGCTGTTGTTAGTTTTAATGATCTTTTTTTATCCAATCCGTACACACTTTGAACCAACCCTTTTCCAAAGGATTTTCTTCCAATTACAATTCCCCGGTCCAAATCCTGAATAGTGCCAGATACTATTTCACTTGCAGAGGCACTCCCATTATTAATCAATACTGCTATTTTAACATTTTCCGGAACAACAGGATCTTTTTGCGAGATAAATTCCCGATTTGATTTTTTTATTCTTCCTTTTGTGGACAGCAGTAGTTCACCCTTAGGAACCAACATGTCAAGGATTTCAATGGATGACTGGAGAAGACCACCTGGATTATCCCTCAAATCAAGAATAATTCCCTGGGAATTTTGTTTCATAAGAGATATAAAGGCTTTCTTCATTTCCTGGACTGAATTTTTTGAAAATCGAGTAAGTCGGATGTAGCCAATTTCTTCATCGATCATTCCAAACCAGGCAACATCTTTTACTTTAATGTCATCACGAACGAGGGGAAATTTCAGTAATTCATCATATCCTATGCGTTTAATATGTAAAATGACTGTTGTCCCCCTTTTTCCCCGGATATGTTTTGCTGCATCTGTTGATGATAAATCCTTTGTAAGTAATGTATCAATTTTAGCAATCACATCTCCACTTTGAATTCCAGCATGTTGCGCAGGTGTATCATCGATCGGTGCAATTACCGTTAATTCACCTTGCCGTTTGGATATTTGTATCCCAACTCCTCCGTATTTACCCTTTGTGAGCATATCGATGCCTTGTCGTTCATCCTCCTCCATGTAGACTGTATACGGGTCCAGACTCTCTACCATATTTTTAATTGACGATCGGGTATATTCATCTAAATTTAATTTATCCGCATAATTGTTTACCGTATATTTGTACACATCCATAATTAATTTTTGCGATTTAGCCACATCATTATAGTAATCTGCTTTAGACGTAGTTGCTGCTGTCAATATCAGAAGTGTCACTAAGATAAGTAAAGTTAATTTTATTTTATTAATCATGATCTAAAAATCCTTTTTCTTCAATACTGGTTATTATAGATTTGTGAATCCAATCAATGTTTTTTGTCCCGTCAATTGATATAATTCTTTGCTTTTCACTATCAGCTAACTCGATATATAAATTTCTTACATGGTGAAGAAAAGACAATCCCTCTTCCTCAAATCTGTCTAGGTATCCTGTTTTTCGTTGTGGACTCAGATCTACAGGAACATCAAGAAAAATAGTTAAATCAGGGATAATTTCAAAGGTTGCAAATAAATTTAACGTGTTTAGCCAATTAATATCTATATTTCTTCCTCCCCCCTGATAGGCTAAAGTAGAATCTGAATATCGATCAGAGATGACCCAATGTCCTGATTTTAATTTTGGAATGATAACCTCTTTTGTTAATTGAGCTCTGGATGCAGTCATCAATAATGCTTCAGTTCTTGAAGACATGGTCGTGTTAATTTTTGATAATAATATGTCACGCACCTTTTCAGAAATGGATGTCCCGCCCGGTTCCCTTACAATGGTTGACTGAATATTTTTGGATAATAAAAAATCATTCAGAAGTCCTGCCTGGGTCGATTTTCCGCAACCATCTATGCCTTCAAAAGTGATAAATTGAGGTTTAATTAAAGTAGACACTATTTTTATCCTTACCAATTAAAAGGACACATTCTCCTTTTAGTTTGTTCTTTTCAGTATACGAAATAAGTTGAGAAACAGTTCCTCGTATATATTCCTCATGAATTTTTGTCATTTCCCGAGCAATAACTGCTGGACGATCACCTAAAAATATTTGGATATCTTTTAAGGTTCGTCGAAGACGATTTGGATTTTCAAAAAATATGAGTGTAGCATCTTCCTTTTTTAATCGTTCCAGTCTTGATTTTCGATTCTTTTTATTAGGTAGAAAGCCTTCAAATAAGAAACGGTCAGTGGGTAGTCCCGAAGCAGTGAGTGAAGTAATAACGGCATTTGGACCAGGAATGGATTCAACCTTAATATTTTCATCAATGGCTCTTCGAATAAGTTTATATGCAGGATCGCTGATACCGGGAGTCCCAGCATCTGTGATGAGGGCACAATCTACTCCCTTATTTATCTTCTTTATGATCTGTGGAATCCGTTTCAATTCGTTGTGCTCAAAGTAACTGATCAAGGATTTATTAATATTAAAATGTGATAATAATTTTCTGGAATGCCGTGTATCCTCTGTAGCTATGAACGAAACATTTTTTAGTATTTCAACCGCACGGTATGTTATATCTTGTAGGTTTCCGATTGGTGTAGCAACGATATATAATATCCCCGAAATATCGGTCACATTCGGAGTAGAGCTCGTTTTATTATTTCAATTCCTTGATTTATTTCATCTTCGGTAATATTCAAATGAGGTCTGAATCTTATAGATTGCACACCGGAGCCAAGAATAATGACACCCTCTTCCAATATTAATTCAACCAATTTATCACGGGATTCATTGTCTGGTAAATCAAAAGCTGAAAATAATCCCTGTCCACGAGCATTGGAAACTAACCCATGAAATTCATTTTGAATATCTTTCAGTTTAGATGTTAGATAATTCCCCATGTTGCCAGCATGTTCTACTAAATTTTCATTTTCTATAATACGCAAATAAAGAGACACGCGTACCATATCCACAATATTTCCGCCCCAGGTTGAATTCAACCTGCTAGACTCATGGAATACATTATTTTCAACTTCATCGATGCGTTTTCCAACAAAAATTCCACACACCTGAGTTTTTTTACCAAAACCAATAATGTCTGGTTCCCTGTCTTTACAATGACCATTGCAGGAATGACACTCTGGTTCACACGAACATTGGTGCGCCCACATTTTTCCTGTGATTCCAAGTCCGGTTTGGACCTCATCATAAATAAGAAGTGCTTCATTTTCAAGTGATAAAGTTTTCAATTGTTTAAAGAACTCAGATCTAAAATGATTATCACCGCCCTCCCCTTGAATGGGTTCAATAATGATACCGGCTATATCATTTTTATTCTTCTGAAAAGCTTCTTTTATTTCACCGATTGCTATGCGTTCAGCACCCAAAATATCATCTAGATGATCAGAAATAGGAAAAATGATTTTTGGATTAGTAATCCTGGGCCAATCAAAACGTGGGAAATAGAGAGTTTTTCGTTGATCGGGGGAGTCAGTAAGAGATAATGTGTATCCAGTTCTTCCATGAAAACATTCCTTAAAATGAATAATTTTACTCCCAAGTTCATTGTTACCCTTTTTTAAATTTTTTCGTACTTTCCAATCGAATGCTGTCTTTAATGCATTTTCAATTGCCAATCCTCCTCCTTCAATATAGAAAGAGTGTGGTAAATAATCAGGTTGTGCTATTCGTCCCATAGTCTCAACAAAATCAGCCATTTGAGTAGAATAAATATCTGAATTCGTCGGTTTATTCACTGCTGCTTTGGCTATCATTTCCAAATGTTCCAAAACGTAAGGATGATTGTATCCAACAGGCATGGAAGCAAACATAGAAAATAAGTCTAAATATTCTTTGCCATTTCGTGAATCAACGAGCCAGGAACCATGACTATTTTCCAAATCAATAATCGGTTCCATGCCATCAGCAAGCATATATTTATCTATAGAGGAACGAACATTTTTGGGGTCAATCATTTCACTTTATTCCTTAATATCTAGTGTTAAAGATCAAATTTTATTCCCTGTGCAAGTGGTAATTCTCTACTCCAATTAATTGTATTTGTTTGACGGCGCATATATTGTTTCCACGCATCAGACCCCGATTCACGACCTCCGCCGGTTTCTTTCTCCCCACCAAAAGCGCCTCCAATTTCAGCGCCGGAAGTACCAATATTTACATTAGCAATTCCGCAGTCACTACCTCTATAGGATAAAAACATTTCCGCAGCCTGTAATTTTGATGTAAACAAAGCTGATGAGAGTCCTTGAGGTACTGCATTATGAAGTTCTAATGCTTCGTTCAATTCATCAAATTCAATAATATATAGGATCGGTGCAAATGTTTCGTTCTGTACTATCTCCCAATCATTATTTACACGGGCAATTGTTGGCTCAACAAAAAAACCATCTCCTTTAATTGGGTGCCCACCGTAAAGGATTTCACCACCAGCATGTTTTATTTGTTCTATTGCGTTAGAATATGTGTCTATTGCGCTGTTATTTACCAAAGGCCCCATAAGGGTTTCCTCCTGCAAGGGGTCACCGATTTTGACCTGTTTATAGGCATAGATGAGGCGTTCAACTAATTCATCAGCAATATTTGATTGAACAATAATCCTTCTCGTAGATGTACACCGCTGTCCTGCTGTCCCTACAGCGCCGAATACAATGGCAGGTATGGCAAGGTCAAGTTCAGCAGTATCATCAACGATTATGGCGTTATTTCCGCCTAATTCAAGTATTGTCTTACCAAATCGTTTGGAAACAACCTCAGCCACACGTTTTCCCATTGATGTTGAACCTGTAAAGGAAACTAACGGTAGACGATTATCGTTCAATATACGTTCCCCGATAGTTGACCCTTTTCCAATTACCAGATTAAAGATTCCTGTATATCCATTCTGTTTGAGTATAGTATTGCAAATGTGCTGTACGGCAATTGCAGTAAGAGGAGTACTGCTTGAAGGTTTCCAAACAACAGTGTCTCCTGCAATAGCAGCAATAAATGCATTCCATGCCCAAACAGCAACAGGAAAATTAAATGCTGAAATAACACCTACGGGGCCTAAAGAATGCCATTGTTCATACATCCGGTGGTCTTGTCTTTCAGAATGCATGCTTTTTCCATACAACATGCGTGATTGTCCAACGGCAAAGTCAGCAATATCTATCATTTCCTGAACTTCACCATCCCCTTCCTGTTTAATTTTTCCCATTTCAAGAGAAACAAGACTGCCTAACTCATCTTTCTTATCTCTCAGAGCGTCCGCCATTTCCCTTACTAATTGACCCCTTACAGGAGCAGGCACAGAACGCCACTCTATAAAAGAATTTTTAGCAGCTTTAATTACCGTCTCATAATGATTTTTATCTGACTCATAAACCGAAGCAATTTCCTGATTTGTGGCAGGATTTACAGAAATATTTTTAGATAGATCTCCCGTATCCAGCCATTCTGCACCGCCAATGCATGCGCCAAAATTGGTTTCTTCAATATTCAATTTATTTAATAAATCCATTATTGTATTGTTGGAATAATTAAAAGTCAAAAATATGCAATTTTAAGTCGGGAAACTTACTGCTATGATTTTATGAAAACCAAACGCTACAATAAGGAACGAGATCGTAAAAAGATAGCAGGAAGATTTTTCCAATTTTTCTATTAAAATATCAGGCTATCTAAAGTAGAAAACATCTGCATATCCACTGGGATTGCATCCTGAAATTGCTGACCGTATTTTTTTGTTACAATTCGATTGTCCAAAACAATAAAAACTCCCTGATCAAAAGATGTCCGAATCAGCCTTCCAAATCCCTGTCGGTATTTTAAAATACATTCAGGGACGGTAAAGTTCATAAATGGATTCATATTATTGTTTGAAAGTCTATCACCGTAGGCTTTTACAATTGGATCGGACGGTACTTGAAATGGTAGTTTTGCGATGATCAATATCTCAAGCATATCACCAGATAAATCAATTCCTTCCCAGAAAGAACTCGTACCCATTAAAATTCCGTTTTCAGAATCTGCCATTCCCTTTAGTAATCCATATCTGGATGCAGATTGAATTTGTGAAAATATTTGCAGGTCTCTTCCACCCTTTAGTGTTCGTAAACAATGGGTCACTTTAGTGAGAGAATTATATGATGTAAAAAGGACTAATATTTTACGGTTTAGTTTTTGGTGACATTTTAAAATAATTTCCGCAATTCCATTTGGATTTTCTGAAAGGGATTGGTTTCCTGAGTATTGATAATAGTTCACCTGTTCAGGATAAAGAAAAGGGCTGGGACAAACCGAAAAATTTGTTTTTAAATTATCAATCCTGGAAATACCTGTACGATTCAAAAAATAGTCAAATGAATGCTCCACCTGTAATGTAGCCGACGTGAGAATAATTGACTTAATTTTTGGAAATAAAAACTCTGATAACATGACACCTGCATCAATAGGAGATGCATGAATGGATATTTCAGGTGAGGTGTTATCTTTTGGTGAATTATTACGAAATATTCCTTCCTGCCAATAGACCCATTCCCTGTCATGATTTGATGTTAAGAATTTAAATGAATGTATCACTGCATGTAATGAATCTGCCTTTTGTTTTGCATTTATACTTAAGTCTTTGATTTTATCTTTTTCTGAACCATTTTTATCTAGTATATCACATAATTTAATAACATATCGTTCGCAACAATCTAAATGTGAATAAACCCGATTGAGTTCTTCAGGAAGGTTTCGATACTCTTCCCTTAGATCATTTATTATTATTTTTTGTACATAAGGAGACGATATTGAATAACGACTGCCATATTCCATAGACAACTGAGAAAAGAATAGTTCAATTGCATCTATTGCAGAATCAATGGATTGATCAATATCTGATAATGTATTTTTTAATTCTGGTAGCTTTCCATAAAATGATTTTAGGCCGTTTATCCAGCGTCGATTTCCGGAATATTTTGGTTGACAAACCAAAAGATTTGACTTAAGAAATGCAAAATCCATATTCTGGCTGAATTGTGTATATGCAGCATCAATTAAATTATGGGCTTCATCAACAATTAACGTATCAAATGTTGGAAGCAGACCAGGATTGACTACATCGCTTAATAACAATGCATGATTAATGATTATAATATCTGTTTTAAATATATTTTTACGAACCTTCCCCAGAAAGCACCCATCATATATTGAGCATATCTGTGTTGTACAGAATCCAGGCTCACTTTGTATCATTTTATGAACACGAAAATTTCGGCTACTTGTAAATCCACTGCATTCCTCTATATCTCCTGTTTTTGTATTGTGAAGCCAAAAGATTAGCGGTAGTAAATATGCTGCTTCTTCATTATTCAAAATACCGTAAGACTCACCAATTAACCAATTTAACCTTGAGAGACAGATGTAGTTTGTTCTTCCTTTTAATTTTACTGCAGAAATAGGATTCTCTATAGTTTGTGCCAAGGTAGGTAGGTCTTTGTAAAACAATTGATCTTGAAGACTTTTTGTATGACAGGAGATTACGACCGGTGTATTTTGTTCCGTTTCTGAGACATGTTTCATTGCTTCATATAAATAACCAAACGATTTCCCCAATCCTGTTCCTGCTTCAACGATTCCAATAGATTGGTCCTGATGAATTACATCATCAAGAAATTCCATATATTTGATCTGATTATCTCTTTTTTCAAAGCGTGGAATAGTATTTGATAGTTGACCGTTTTCACCAAATATATTATTTACTTTAGGAAAAGAAAATGCATCATCACATTTCTGTTCAAACTGGTTATTTTTAATAGTTCTTTTAATTATAGATTTAGTTAATCCTGTTAAGGATACATCATTTTTTACAAGTGAATCTGCTAAATTGATAAATAAGGAAGTATTATAATAGTCTCTTCCTTTCATAATAGAAACACATTTACTGATTACCTCCAAAGGGTAGGTCGATATTTCTTCCACAAGATGCAAGAAAATTTCGCCACAATTCTCAGAATCCTTTTTTGCTCTGTGAGAGCCTTCAGAAGATAAGTTATATAATTCCGCTAGAAATCCTAAATTGTAGGTCGGTTGGTCAAAAATCGTGACCCTTGCCAGATGTAGCGTATCGTATAATTGATTTGATTTTTCAGGCAAATCAAATCGACTAAATAATTCCTTCATAAATCCATCATCGAATTTAATGTTGTGGGCGACTAATGGATAATTATCTATAAATTTATGAAAATCTTTCACTATTTCCTGTTCGGTGGGAGCATCAGCGACCATGTCGTTGGTAATTCCGGTTATATTGGTAATTTTATCTGAAATTTGAATTTTAGGATTTATCAGTGTTACAAACGAGTCAGCGGGTTTTCCATCTTGAAATAATATAGCAGCAACTTCAATGATTCGGTCGGTATATCTAGATAATCCTGTGGTTTCAAAATCAATCGATATGAATGATGATAAATCCAATAATTTGAGCAGTTCTGCTCTATTCATCAGAGACCTGTGAATAATCGTACTACATCAAAAAGTAGGGAAGGTTTTTTGGCAACTGCAATTGAAAATAATTTTAATAGAGATCGTTTTTCCTCAGGGACATTTGCTATTCCATCAGCAATTCGAATTAAATCATTATCTTCAAAACGGAAAATCGATTCCTTGATTCGGTAGAATTTCTCATGATTTTTTCCACCAATTTTATGCCATTCCTTTTCATATTTCTGTAACCGATTCTTTGTAGGATTCTTCCCAGATTTTATAACCGAAACTGCAGTTTCCGCTGCTAATAATCCACTCCGCATTCCTGGTATAATTCCTCCACCAGTCATTGGATTTACCGTATGCGCAGCATCCCCAACCACCATAATTCCATCCCCCACCATTTTTTTGACAGTTTTCGAAACGGGAACACCACCTGCTACCATAGTACTTGTAGAACCATTCGGATATTTCCTTGATAAAAATTCTTTTAAATATTTATAAGATGATTTTCCGTCTTTTGCATAAAGCCCGGAAATTGCTAATCCGATATTTGCGGAACGTTCCCCTTTTGGAAATACCCATAAATATCCACCGGGAGCCCATTTTCTGGAAAGGTAGAATTCAAAAATATGACTGTCCACATGTATTCCAGTAACTGTTTCCTGAATTGCCGATTCCATATCCTTTAATTTGACATGAGTAGGCAATCCTGCCCATCGTCCTACCCTACTTTCTACCCCATCGGCACCAACAACAATCTTAGCTGATAATTCAAATGGGTCGCCTAAAAATGTACCTGTCACACCAACAACTTTGTCATCATCAAATAGCAGTCCGTCAACATAAGCCTTTGTCTTAATTACAGCCCCGTTTTCAGTAGCTTTTTTCGCCAGAGCGGAATCAAAAATTTTTCGATCTAAAATATACCCGGTTTCGTTTAAATCAAATTCAATGACCCTTTCATTTGGTGCAATAAGCCTGATGCGTGTGATCGTTGCATTGATCCATTCCTGTTCAACATCATGAAAAATTCGAAGACCCTTATCACTTACTGCTTCTCCGCATCGAACGGGAACACCAATTTCCCTGTCCTTCTCCAAAACAATTACAGATAATCCATTTTGAGCAGCAATATCCGCAAAAGTGGCTCCGGCAGGCCCACCTCCCACGACAATACAGTCATACTGTTTGGAGGTCAGACTCACGTTTTGTAATTAATACATCAATAGGACAGACATAAACACACAAATCACAGTCAATACAAATAAGATGATCTATCTCAATATCTGCTTCTTTTAATTCAATACAATTTACAGGACAAACACCAACACAGCATCCACAAAAATCACACTTATTATCCTTAATAAGAATCATCCACTATGTTCCCAAAATCCCGACATGGATTAATGATCCACAGCAAAACCGGGAAATACTTTTTTGTAGATAAAATAATTATAAAATCGTAGTAAATAAAAAAGAAATAATACCGGAAAAATGAACCAGCCCTGTCTGGCGATGACAAATCCCATGATAATAAAAAGCGGATAAATATGCGCTCTTTGGACATGCCGGTGATGAGTAGTAACTGCCAGAATAACTGTGAATGGAAATATGACTATAGATGAAGTTGCCAACACAGGATCATCCAATACCCAACCAAATAGGCAGGAAAGTAAAAATAAAAGACTGGAAAAAAATCCTATTTGTTTACGGAATGTTGTTATTTCTTTATCTTCTAGATTGACGAAATAGGGAAGAAATATTCCTAATATCATTGGTAAATAACCCATATACCATACAATACCTAAAAAAATATCTTTCATACCCCATCCTAACATCCAACAGATGCAAAAGAAAATCAATCGAGAAACCCATTCTAATTTTTCACTAAAATTATCTTTGTCAAATAGAATGCTGTGATTATTGTTCTTAAATACAATCATTGCAATTATCAGAATAATTATAGATACTAATCCTTGAGACCACCCCGTAAATTCCCAAAAGGTATATCTGTCTGTCATTCCAACTTTTGCCGCCATTCCTGCTGTCATTATCGTCCATGGTACAAACCATGAGACAATTTCAAATTTTTCTATGATATATAAGGGAGCAAGTAGTTTAGAAATAACTTTATGCAAAGAAGATTCCGGTTTTATTAATCTTGAGATTATCATAGGTTACCCAATTAATGGAGTACCAAAAATTATACCAATAATTTCATTCAATATGATAAATCCTACCACAAGTGAAGCAACAGTAAATAATATCTTTCCAACTGATACCGAAAAAACTCGTTGAGTCATACCTAAATAAAATTCCTCTAAAAAGTTTGGAACTCTCCAACGAACTAAAATAAAAATAGCTGTAAGCATTCCACCTAATGGCAACATATATTTTGATGACAATGCATCCATAAAATCAAAGAATGACATTTTAAAAATATATGTAAAATCAGTGAAATCTCCCATTGACAACGAACAGAATATTCCCACAAAAGTAATGATTATTCCAAACCCAACAGTCGCTCTTGTTCTACTCCATCCTTTTTGGTCTATAAAATATGC
This sequence comes from uncultured bacterium, assembly GCA_964489755.1. Taxonomy (GTDB): domain Bacteria; phylum Fidelibacterota; class Marinisomatia; order Marinisomatales; family AB-629-J13; genus AB-629-J13. The sequence goes on from CAZBBE010000008.1 coordinate 12,278, forward strand.
CGTTACAACCTCTAATATTGAAATAGCAGATGTGAGTGCTGCTAAAAATAATAAGAAGAAAAATAGAGTACCCCACAACAAACCACCAGCAAGCTGAGGAAAAATGGTTGGTAGAACCACAAAAATCAATCCTGCTCCACCTGCAGGATCAGCACCAACAGAAAATACGGTTGTAAATATTGCAACTCCTGCTAAAAGAGCGATTCCAGTATCAAGAATGACAACCCATATTGCTGAATTGAGAAGGTTTTGTTCTTTTCTAAGATAACTACCGTAGGTGATCATAGTTCCCATTCCCAGACTCAAGGTGAAAAAGGAGTGACCCAATGCCAAAACAATGCTGGAAGCTGTTATATCCTCAAATTTTGGTTTGAACAAAAAAGATAATCCTGCAGAAGCATTTGGTAAGGTAATCCCTCTGATAACCAAAATAATCAATATAAAAAAGATCATAGGCATCATAACTTTTGTCCATTTTTCAATTCCACCTTTAATTCCATGTACTATGACCCAAATGCATAATCCCATAAAAATAAGATGCCAAAACAGTGGATTCCATGGATTGGTGATAAAATTGTCGAAAATGGCTTTTGATAGGTCAGGATTTTTAGCTAATTCTGAAAAACCACCTTTCAGCGACATAAAGGTGTAACGTAAGGTCCAGCCTCCCACAACACCGTAAAATGCCAGGATTACAAATGCTGACAAAACCCCCAGCATTCCCACCCATTTCCAATAGGAATTAGGTGCCAACTTTTCAAAAGCTCCCACAGGACTTAATTGGGTTTTACGCCCAATAACAAATTCACCAATAACAATAGGCATCCCCACAATCAGAATACAAAATAAGTATATTAGGGTAAAAGCACCACCACCATTTTCACCGGCTATGTATGGATATTTCCAAATATTTCCCAATCCGACTGCAGACCCTGAAGCTGCAAGTATAAAACCTAATTTAGATCCCCAATGTTCTCTTTTTTCCATAATAATTTTCCGTTATTTTGTTTTTTCTAATATATTTTCTTCAACAGATGTTTTCATGACAGTTTCATGCGGCATCAAGTGTGCTTCCACAACGGCATCCATAAATCCATAAAAATAAATAAAGAATGCCCACCAGAGTGATTTATTTCGTTTTGAAATTGCAGATGTAACATTATCACATTTAATATCTAAACGATATTCGTTAAATTTAATGAGACTGTAAATTTCAAGTACGATTAGAATTCCCCCTTTAAGATAGTTATCATTATAGAATTGTCCTCCACCAGGAAATATTAATGCATATTTAGCTGCTTCAAAAGGTGATTTTGTCATTAATGTATCTACAGGTTCACCGTTCATTATACTGATAGAAAAAAATAATCCGATTCCTAAAATAATAAATGAATTTACTTTATTCATCTATAACTGCGATACATTCGATCTCTATTCTTGAATTTAATGGTAATTTGCTAACCTCAACCATTGATCGTGCAGGATATGATTTTGAATCAAATAAATTGTCAATAGCCTTATTTACATAAGGAGCCAGTGTAAGGTCTGTTAGAAATACTGTCAATTTAACAGCCTTACCCAGTGAAGTAGCACCGGATCTACAAATTGCATCCAGGTTTTTAAAGATTTGGTCAATTTGTGTTTTTGCATCACCATCTACTAATTTATTTGTTTTAGGATTTAAAGGAATCTGTCCTGCTGTAAAAATAAATCCGTTTGCTACGATTCCCTGATTGTATGCTCCAACCGCAGCTGGTGCGTTTTTTGTTTTAATAATGGTGCGGCTCATGTATTTTCGAGGCACCAAACAGCAAGTCCAATGTTTTTATCAAATTCGCGATGTACATTAGATTCAATATTCCTGATGATAAATTCTCCGACAACGGCGACTTTCATTTCGAATAAATGACCGCCCCGAGTATGTAAATCATGATTTCCGATGGTGATGTGAGCATGTATAAAGGGATTGCCATCTTTTAAGGTGATATTTCCCTGAAAGGAAATCAGTTCATGATTATCGGGATATTGTTTTCGTAAATAGGATTTTGAATCAAGATCATACGCACCCATTTCAATTTCCTTCACTGCTCCTATTCCGGATATTTGTCCATTCATAATACCATTGTTTTTACAGACAGATGTCAATGTTTCCATTACAGGTTCATCTATTTGAATATAAACAAGAAAATTTTGTCCTGAATGTTCAACTTTCATTTTTCTCATTCATGATAAATGTTTTTGCCATTTCTATACCATTATCCATTGCAATTTTCAACTTTTCTGGATTTTTTCCTCCTGATGTTGCAAGGTGAGGTTTCCCACCACCGCCTCCTCCCATAGATTTACCAATCTCTCTGGAAATATTATTTGCAAGGATACCGTTTTTAATCAGGTCTTTTGTGACAATAATAACAGCTTGAGGTTTTCTATCAGTAACTGTACCTAATATTCCGATTCCTGAATGGATTTTTTGGAGAAGTAAATCACCGATTGTTTTTAGTTCGTCCAAGGATGAATCTTTCATTATTGATGAAATCAATACGGATGTACCTATTTTTTCTCCTTTTCCAATTAAGGAAGGTAGATCGAATTCAAAAGATTTTTTCTTTTGTCTTATTTTTTTCTCAAGTGATTTTTTTCCTTCAATAATTTGATCAACACGAGAAATTAAATCGTGTGAACTGCAGTTAAATTTTAACAATAATTCTTTTATAAGGTAACTTTGATTTTGTACATGGTTTACGGCTTCTTTTCCGGTAATTGCTACAATTCGTCTTACACCTGCTGATAATGATGATTCCTCAATAACCTTAAAAAAACCAATATCACCTGTACGGTCAACATGAGTACCTCCACATAATTCCTTCGAAAATTCGCCAACGGAGATTACCCGTACTTCGTCACCATATTTTTCTCCAAACAATGCTTCAACTCCCTCATCTCTGGCTGTTTCAAATGGCTTTATTTCAACAGATAGCGGATTGTTTTTCAAAATTTCTTCATTCACTAATTGTTCAATTTTTGTCAATTGAGAAGATTTGATTTTTTCATGATGAGTTAAATCAAACCGTAAATAATCAGGAGAAACAAGTGAGCCTGCTTGATGGACGTGGTTTCCTAAAATTGTTTTTAATGCAGAGTGAAGTAAATGTGTTGCCGTATGATTCAATCTAATTGATTGTCTACGCTTTTCATCCACGATACATTTCACTTTATTATTTAATTGTTCATCAGTAATACTTCCTTTACATATATGAAGAATAGAATTTCTGGTATCATAGATTGTATTTTCGACGATTAATTTATAGTTATCTCCACAAATCACACCGGTGTCCCCAATTTGCCCTCCGGATTCCGCATAAAAAGGGGTTTGGTTTAAAATGAGAATTGTTTTTTCATCATTCTTGGATATTCTGCGAATTTCAGCATCAGTGGTCAAAGTTTCATATCCTATGAAGTGAGAATCTTTCCCTTCAGTTATTGTCAGCCAATTAATATTTTCTTTATTTATAGAAAACTTTTTATGTGTTTTGGCTCGTTGTTTTTGTTTTCCCATTTCTATATCGAATTCCTCAATATCAACCTTTATTCCTTTTTCTCTTGCAAGTAGTTGAGTAAGATCCAAAGGGAATCCGTATGTATCGTATAATCGAAACGCTTCCTTCCCAGAAATTAAATCTGAAGTTATTGAACCAACCAATTTTTCAAAATGTACCAATCCCCTGTCCAATGTATCATTAAATGATAATTCCTCAGATTGCACTACTTTTTGAATATGGGATTTTTTATCAATCAGTTCAGGATAAGTTTCACCCAATATGGAACACACGGGTTCAACAAGTTCAGCCAGAAAGGGTTCCTCAAATTTAACTTGACGTCCAAACCGTGCCGCACGTCTTAATATCCGCCTCAATACATAACCACGCCCTTCGTTTGAAGGCAGGACACCATCAGAAATAGCAACAGACAGCATTCGGATATGGTCTGCAATAACCCGGAATGGAATTGGATTATCAGAAGATGAAATTCCCGAATTCTGTTCAATAGTTTGAATTATAGGTAGGAACAGGTCTGTATCATAATTATTTGTCTTATGTTGCATGACCGTTGTCAATCTTTCCAATCCTGCACCTGTATCAATATGTTTCTCAGACAAATCAATTAATCTATCGTCATCAGTACGATTAAACTCAACAAAAACCAAATTCCATAGCTCCCAGTATTCTTGTGACACATTGATTTTTTTGGGGTCCTGATTGTTTTTATCATCGCCAATAAAATAGTGAATTTCTGAACAGGGACCACAGGGACCTGTTTCTCCCATTTCCCAAAAATTGAACTTTTTTCCAAACCTTAAAATTCGATTTTCAGGTATTCCCGGTATTTTTTTCCATATATCAAAAGATTCATCATCAGTATCATAAATCGTTGCCCATAACCTGCTTTGGTCAATTTCCCACTCTTTAGTTAAAAGTTCCCATGCCCACGAAATAGCTTCTTCCTTATAATAATCTCCAAAAGACCAGTTCCCCATCATTTCAAAAAAAGTATGGTGATACGTATCCAATCCAACTTCCTCAAGGTCGTTGTGTTTTCCACTGACACGAATGCATTTCTGGCTATTAACAACCCGTTTTTTCTCGGGTATTTCATTCCCAAGAAATATGGATTTAAACTGATTCATTCCCGCATTTATAAACAAGAGCGAAGGATCATTGATAGGAGTAACGGGAGCGCTCCTGACGGGGTGATGGTCCAAACTCTTGAAGTATTCTAAAAAAGAGTTCCGTATATTTTTACTATTCAAAAGTATCTGACAGGATTTATAATTAGATAGAACCTAGGATATATAAATATAATTTTTGGACCAGTACTCACTAATTTTTAGAGACTAAAACTTGTTTCGATCCCCGTGAGATTGATCGCCTCTGAATGTTCAATAATCCCATTTCCGTTCGTATCTCTGAACATTCGCTTGAATATATAATTAACCACTAACCCATCTCCCATGGAAATTCCCAATCGATAGCCCATTACTGTACTTTCGGTGAACTTAAAATCAAAGGGATTTGGAACATTTTTTTGTTGATAAAATAATTCAGCTCTGCTCAAGCGTGATATTTTTTTATTTAGGGATAAAAAAGCTTGAAGACTCTGGTTTGATTCATCAATAAATTTTCCTTCTACAGTATCCCATTTTTCTCCGTTGAGAGTTTGAAAAGACATATTTGCATCGAGAATACGAAGCAGATTAGATTGTACTCCAAAGTACAACCCCTTTTGTTTTCCCCTTATTCCCAATTTACTCTCTTTTGTGGATATAATAGTGTTACCACCACTAATCTGTGAAATTGTTGCCCGTTCCAATTCATAACTGCGATCCCAATACCCAAATTCAAAGCGTCCGTTTGGTATAATTCTGTATTCCAAAATACAGTCTACAGGTCCAACCTTTGCACGGAGACCTATTGGGATGATACCACTGCCAAGAGAAACAACACTATCGGTTTCCGGATTATGGGTTTCACCGATCATTTTAGCAAATTGAGCATACATAACAAGTGAAAATTTTTCTTCATCCAATACTGGAACCCCAACATCAATCGAAAATGCTGAAATCGGGTCAGCATCATCATTTACATTTAAGGGCTCAGGACGTAGCGTAATATTATTATCCGGGAGGGAATCATAAAATGTTTCTTGAGAAAAATCCTGATCTACTGCGCTACCAAGATTATCCCAAAATTCATGAATAGAATCTAAATTTCCTTCTATATCAGGAAGACCGTCACCGTCTCTATCAAATTCATTCTCATAATCGTTATCTGCCAAACCATCATTGTCACTGTCTAACCAAAAGTTATCATGGTCCGGAAAATCATCAACCAGATTTGGGCGTCCATCACCATCATTATCTTTAAGTCCTAAGAACTGATTTCTATCAATAACAGTTGAAATTCCGACAGGAAATGCAAGAAGTGCGGTTGTCTGCATTCTGATTCCGGTTATCCCAATATTTTCCTTGAGATCATTCACAAATCCCTGGAAGGAATACAGTCCCTTTGAATATTCAAAATTTACACCTGTCTTGCGGACCTGGGGATATTCTATCGCATTTGAATATCCATCCACTAAAATCCCATAACCAAGTTGAACTTGATCCAAAGCTCCTATTTTTCCAAAAAATGGATCGCCTGGGTATCCATAACGCAGATAATAAATTTTATCGATCAATGAATTTTTAATTGCATTCCCATCTGAAAAATCCCACTCATCTTTATGGAGATTTCCATTTTCGTCAAAATAAAAAACCAGGTCCAACGCTAATCCAAATTTTCCAAGAGGTATTTCAGGACGGAAGGCAAGTTGATTCCAAATTTTTCCATCCATCGTGACCGTTCCAAAGGCTCCTGTCATATTGTTTTCAATTTGTGCAGTTATAAAGGTAAAAAATAAAATTGGAGTCCATTTATACATATATTCACTCATTAATTTTAGTAAAATTAAAGTTACACCTTTCATTGAACAACATCTATTTTATCTCGTTCACAATGTTGTGGTTAAATTGTTAGAAACATATTGTCTAATAATGAAGCAAATGAAAAATTATATTATTATATTAATAACGGGGTTCGTTATAGGACAGCCAGATCAATTATCTATACTTCATGATATTGATTTCCAGATAAAAGGAAATGGATTGTTAATTGAATTCAGTTTTTCCTCAGATATTCCCCTTAATCATGCGTCTGGTTGGTACGCCCAAACAGGATGGTTTTATGTCACTTTATTAAATACAACCATTGATAGTTCCACAGTTCCTTCAATACAAATATCGGAATTAGTAAAAGATATCCAGTTTGACCAGATTGGAGAATCAGTTCAAGTATCTTTCAAATTATCCATGACTCCAGAAAATCACGAATTTTTCCAAAGATTGGACACAAAACGGCTTTTTCTTTCACTCCGTTCACCGGTGCGGACAATTTCTTTTGCAGATTCCACCGCTAAGCAGGAAATTCTAATATCGGCTGCCGAAGTAATGAAACATGAATTATTCATTCCTGAACAAGATAAAAGCATAAAGGTAATTGGATATGTTCTAGGTGTTTCTTTTACGGTAGCGGGAATTCTTCAGGAAAATTCTAAAAGCTCAGCAAACTGGGAATTACCGGCAGGGATTGGGATATTTTTGGGAACTTATGTGTACGATAAATATTTTGATAAGCAAAACAATATTTCTATCGAGAAATTAGAAGAAGATAACTGAACCGGACTAAATTATTTGTAACTTTGTAAACCATGTGGGAATTATTACCAATGTTTGCCGTTTTCTATGTCCTCGGAATGCTGGGGTTGGCTTTTTATTATCGGATAAAAAATAGTAAAAATAGTGATGCAGAAACTGATAATTCTCATTAGCAGTTTATTATTAATTACACAAAGTTCAGCAGTAAATCAAACATCTTTAATTGAATCGGCAGAATTGGTTTTAAACGCATTTGGAACCCACGATTCTGAGCCGGATTTTCAATGGAGGGACCTCTCTCCTGCCCTTCATGATATTAGTCTTTACGGTCATTCTCTTCCAGAGGTAACTCAGAATCAATTAGAATCTGTTGGATTTAATTTTTCCGGTTCTATTGTAAATCGTACTTTGGACCTGCGTTCAGAAGCAATTGATTTGGACCAAACCTATGATACAGGTATTTTTCGTTTTCATTATACCATAGAAGGTAATCATGGTGTGGATGAAACGGATAATAATTCCAACAGCCTACCTGATTATATCGATATAATGTCAGAAACTTTTGTTCATGTGTATGATGAACAGATTAACGAAATGGGATACACAAGACCACCGGGAGATGGTTGGTTACCCAGTAATTATGATGATGGAGGTTCAAACCATTATGATGTATATATCCGCAGGTTGTCTTCATCCTACTACGGTTATGTTCAATCCGAGTATACTGCTCAAAACACGGGAAATAACGAATTTTCTCCAAATGTAAATGAACAAAATGCTTTCACTAGCTACATGGCAATGCGGAACAACTATAATGGATTTCCAAACAGTGAAATAGAAAATATCCAGGTAACAGCAGCACACGAATTTTTTCATGGAATTCAGTATGGGTATGACGGGTATGAAAAACCCTGGTTACTAGAAGCAACAGCAGTATGGATGGAAGAAGAAATTTATGATGAAATTAATGACATGTACCAATATATGTATTCATGGTTTAGTGAACCTCAAAAATCTCTGGACCATTCTGGAGGAACACATTGGTATGGCTCATGGATATTCTTTGAATATATTGATGAACATT